>MQUF01000007.1 GCA_001914235.1 Desulfobulbaceae bacterium DB1 | reverse complement strand
GGGCCTGTAAAGAATTTTGTGTAAATGGTTTTCATTTTTAATTTTCAATATGCAGGCATTCTGTCGCCGAACAAGATTGAAAAGCGGTTCAAGGCAGCCTTCCAGTCTCTGATTGGCATAGTCCATTTTTTGGCGATATTGTTCAGCGCCATGTAAAGCAGTTTAAGCATCGACTCGTCATTGGGAAATGAACCCCGGTTCTTGGTAACTTTGCGCAGTGACATGTTCAACGACTCAATAGCATTGGTGGTATATATCACCTTGCGTATCTCGGGCGAATACGCAAAAAATGGGGTGATTCTTTCCCAATTTCTTCGCCAGGATTGGCCGATGGACGGATGCGTTTTGTCCCATTTTTCTTCAAAGGTCATCAGTTCCATTTCGGCCTGCTCGGCTGTTGGCGATTGGTAAATGGCCTTGAGATCCGCAGCCACCTCTTTGCGCTGTTTCCATGAGACATATTTCAGGGAATTGCGCACCATGTGGACGAGACAGAGCTGGACCTGGGTGAAGGGGAAAACCGTCTCAATGGCTTCAGGAAAACCCTTGAGGCCATCGACGCAGGCAATGAAAATATCCTGCACGCCACGGTTTCTTAGCTCAGTCACTACCTGCAACCAGAACTTGGCGCCCTCGTTTTCGGCAACCCACATTCCCAGGACATCCTTGACGCCGTCCATGGTGATGCCAATAGCCAGATAGACCGCCTTGTTCTTAACATGCCCATTGTCGCGCACCTTAACCCGGATAGCGTCCATGTAAACAATGGGATAAATGGGGTCCAACGGGCGATTTTGCCAAACTTTAACCTCGTCAGCAACGGCATCGGTGACCGTTGAAATCAGGGTGGGAGAGACATCAACTCCGTAAATGTCTTCCAAGTGCCCCTGAATCTCCCTGGTAGTCATCCCTCGGGAGTAGAGAGAGATAATCTTGTCGTCAAAGCCGGGAAAGCGGGTTTGCCCTTTGGGAATGATGACCGGATCGAAACTGCTGTCGCGGTCGCGCGGGACCTCAATCGGCATTTTACCGAAGTCGCCCTTGATGGTCTTTGCAGAGTTACCATTTCGGGCATTACCGCCTTTGGTGACGATGGTTCCATGTTTTTCGTGGCCCAGGTGGACGGTCATTTCCGCCTGTAACGCCCGCTCCAGTAAGGCCTTGGTGAGCTGCTTGAGCAGCCCGTTTTCACCGATCAGTTCTTCGGGCTTCTGGTAATTGTAGTCGGCAAGTAAACGATCCAAAATTTCTTTATCAATGGCCATATGAGCTCCTTTTTAAAGGGTAGTTTTTTGACTTACTCAGTCATAGCCATTTACACAAACTATTTTACACCCTCGCTGAGGTAGCCCATGGGAAAACGGTAGAGACTGGCGATGGTGCCAGGCTGCCATTATTTTTTAAGCGGAACCTGACGACACCGTTACCGCTCGCTTTTTTCGCCCCCAAGGTGCCATGTCTTTCAATCAACGACAGGAGGATCTTCATCTTCTCCGCATCCTCAGGATCGGTGAATCGGAACGTCAGCGGAATGTTCTTTCCTGTGACGCTGTCCGGCATAAGGAACCACCCTCCAGCCCGTGGCCCTTTTTTCCCGGGATGAACTCGTCCGCTTGGCAGGAGAATTTTATCTTTCTCAGCAGCTTCAAAAAGCTTTTCTCCTTGCCCAATTTCCATGTTGAACCTTCGTTTCCAGCCTGTCGCGCCAAACAACTGGCAGACATCACAAAGTCCGGCTTTTTTCAGTCGTGCCCTTTTGGGCAGTTCGGGGTGTTTGGCATACGCATCCGCATCAAACTGGCATCCGCCGCTCTCATGATTTTTTACATTCCCGCCCAATCCCCGAATCATGGCTTCATACCACCAGCGCAGACTGCCGATGATCCCGGTCTCGTGCAGCCTGTCCATTTTTCGAGAATTGGCCCCTGCGGTCCACAGCGGAGTAAGGGTTTCGATCTCTATCGATAATGTTCTGCTCATTTTTTCCTCTCTTTTGAAACGAGGTAGTTTGTGATCTTTCCTGTCATTTCCCATGCTCACATACAAATATCGCCATCATTGGACTAACTTACCCCCACCCTCCCCAGCCCAAACGCCGTCTGTTTCCCCATATGCGTCACCTCACAATACTCAAGCAGCGGCAGAAATTCCGCCAACTCCCCTTCGTAAACCAGACTCCCCTGCAACCCGCCGATGAGCATGTTGGTTTTCTGGCGATTGCTGTAACGTTCAATATCCACCCATCGGCAGTCACTCGCCCTGGTTATCACCTGTTCGGCCTGTCGGACCAGGCCCCGGTAATCGAGCGGCGGTTCCCCGTGTCCAAAGGCATTCTCAAGGCCGGTGATGCGGCGCAGGGCGGCGCGGATGAGCAGGTGAAAGGGCAGGGTTTGCTGGAAACGGTTGTCGTGTTTTAAGCGCAGCGGGGTGAGGAGTGTAACGGTGAGGGAGTTGACAGGGCCGTCAGGCGGGGGTTGCAGCTCCAGGCCCGGCAGGGGAAGGCCGTGGGCGAGAATCTTTTTGTCACCGTCATAGAGGGTTGCGCCGTCTGATTCAACAGCGGCAAGGGCAAAACGTCCTTGGCCGTTTGCCACTTCCCGGCCCAGGCCGGTTTTACCCATCTGCTCCACCGCGTAGACGACATGGGGCAGATAGTCGTTGGCCTTGCCGAAGAGGGTGAGGCCGAAGGTGAAGGAATCGCCCTCCCCATACGCCCGGCTGTTGTCCGCCGGCGGCTGCAGCACGTAGGGATGGGGGAGCAGGGTGGTTTTGGTGGTGCCGTTGTATGGCGGGAGGGTGTGTGTTTCGAAGATGAGGGAATAGACGCAGGTCTGGACGAGCAAACAATCGGCGCAACTCCTGCGGCGCAGGGCGCAGACCACCTTTTTCAGGGCGTGGCCGAACGCGCCCCGCAGCATGGAACCCTTGAAGGCCGGCAATGCCGCCGGAGAGGTGAATCGACAATGAAAAATATACCTGCCAACCAGCATGAACACCCCCTTGCCCGGTCAATGCCGGGCGTTTCAATGGCGGGGGAAAAAGAAGGGGCGGAAAGCAGTCGCCCTCTTGCGCTAAATATCTGTCATATTAACAGCTTGATTTTTTCCATAACAAATAGACAGGTTAAAAGCAAAATAAAAATCTGCAAAGGCCAAAATAAATTGCAATTTAAACATGTTAGAGCATCTGGACGATGAATCAGGTGCAATCGGACGAATGTCAACCTCCCGCAGGTGGAAACAGTGGCTTGATCTTAAAAGAAAGCGATCAGGTTAACTGCTTATCTATGAATAAATATTTTGCATTTTTGCCATGATCCCTCGATAGTCCGCAAAAAACGGATAAGGAAGGAAAGCCATGGCACGCATCAAAACTTGGGAGATTTCTGACGAACTTTGGAACCTTGTGGACACATCCGCCCCAGGGGAGAGGGTATTTCCCTCTTTGTCGCTAAAACAAGCTTGAAAAAGACTTTATTCCGGCCTATATTTGAGATATAATCCTTATTAAATGGAGGCCGGAATGAAGCCTATTCATGTTGCGGAAGATATTGTTTCTCTCTCGGATTTTAAAAACCATGCGTCAAAGATGCTCCATCGCGTTCAGACTTCACATCGGCCTATTATCATCACTCAAAATGGGAAACCTGCCGGCGTCCTTATTTCTCCTGCCGAATTTGATTACCTGTCGGAGAAAAACAGGTTCATTGATGCTGTAAAGAGTGGTTTGGCAGATATTGAACAGGGCCGAGTATTATCGGACGAGGAGTTGGATAAGGCGCTGGATGAAACTGCAATGGGCTGAAACTGCCAAGAATGATCTGGTTGCCATCCGAGAATTCATAGCGGAAGACAATCCTGAAGTTGCAAAAAGCTGGATTGACCGTCTCAGGAAAAAAGCTCGGGACATTGTCCGTCAACCTCTTGCCGGGCGAAGAGTTCCTGAATTATCCCGTGACGATATCCGAGAAGTTCTGGAGCGGAATTATCGGATAGTTTACCAGGTGCATTCTGATATAATATCGATTTTGACCGTATTTGAATCTCATCGCCTTTTGCCGGTCGAAAACATTTCAAAGCCTTAAAGTGGATCCCTGAGTCAAGACAAAAAAACACTGAGTTTCAGCTGGATCGATTTCTATAACACTCGGCGGCCTCATGCCAGTCTGGACGACAAGACCCCCCATGAGGTGTATCGGCAACAAAACCGGCCCGGCTCCACCGTTCCGGCTGGCGGCATAACCATGAAGGCCTTCCACCGTATTTCCGTTGCCACACTGTCCGAAGATCGGTACCAGCTCTGACACCATGAGAAATTTCCACTAAAAAATCACATAAAAACAGAGAAATGACATGGGTAGTGGCCGGAAAGTCTTTATAAGAATATGTGTGGTGTTTTTTTATCTTGCGGTCTTTGGCGGTATTCAGATCGGTCTGCATCAGTACATGTCAACGAATTCCCCCCTGAACCATATTTTTTATAATGAAAAAATAACCCCTGATTATTTCCCGGTTCTTCTCAAAACAGATGGCAACAGCGGCAACGATGAGTTGTTGGTGCGAAGTTTATCCATGGATGATTATGGGGCATCGGGATCAAAAAAATTACAGGAAGAATGGAATATATACCAGGACCCCGGTGCGGGGCGGCTGGCCGATTCGGACCTGGTTGCGTTTGTCGTGGAATCAATGTCCTTGACCCGCAGGAAAATCACCCTCTCCTTGGAGGAAGAAAATAAAAGGAGATTGTCGATTTACACTTATGAAGTCGAAGACAATCGCATATATCCCCGTGAATACCTCCTGCAAACCTCTGTGGGGGACAATTTCAACCCCATGCCTTTTACTGTTGGCCTGACCTTGTTCATTATGTTGCTTGTTGAAAAATTTGTGGTGAAAAGACTGGCGCAATAAACGTTTGACGGTCGGGCAGACGGGATACAGGTTCCACAGGAAAAGCAGTCCGGTATACTGTTTTTTTCAAAATCGCATCTTTACCTGAAGTAAACGAAGACAAATGCGCGTTTTTCTTGAGCGATCCGCGGCTTTGAGTTGGCAAGCGATTCCCTGATATTTTCTCCGCTCGCTGACAGCGGGAGATTCCCGGCAGCCTTTGCCGACCAGCACCTTTGCCTGTATAAATTCACCCGTTTTCCCTCGTCATTTCTTTGTTCTCCATCCTTTTCGTCAATTGGCGTATTCCTTGCAGTATTTTCTCTCCGTAGTGACGTTTCGTAAAACAAATCCTTAAATATCAATAATGTAGGAATTGGTCGCACTGAGCGATTCATGGAGCAAGGTGTCAGGAGAGTGACTCCTTGCCGGCGGAAATTCGACATCTGGAGGAGGAAACCATGGGAACATTTTTGCGGCAGTTTGTTTTTCTGTTTGTCGGCATCGTGCTGCGCTGGCCGCTTTGGTTGGTCATCGGCATTCTGGGCAGATTCGGCTTCTGTCGCATGATTTTTCTGGTTTACCCCACCGATGAGCTGGAATGCAGCGCTTTCTGCCCGAATATCAAGCTGCTGCGGAGATTTTTTTCCGGCAGGCCCACCCCGGGCGGCCTGATCATGCAGGGTTTTTTTCCTCTTGGTTTTTACCTCGTCATTCCAGATTTGCCGGAGGAGCTGGCCGGCAAAAAAAACAGGGAACTGGCTCAGGCCATTGTGCGGCGGCTGTTGTGGATCCGCCGTCTGGCCGGAGCGCAAACCATCGGCCTGGCCGGCCGGCTTGGCCCGATTTTTTCCAGGCGCCATAATATTGACATGGCGCCGCCCCTGTTCAGCAGCATCAACGGCAATATTTTCAGCATCCATGAGGCAATCCGCCGGGTCAGCAGCGCGCGCTGCATATCCCGCATGGGCGCGAAAATCGCCATTATCGGCGGCGGTGAAATGGGACTCGGTTTGCAGCAATTTCTTGAAAAAAGCGGATCACGCTGCCGGACGGTGAATGTCCGTTTTTCCCGGAGCGGAAAAATATACCCGCTTGTTGAAGAAGAAAGTCGTGCTTCTTTGGCCGAGGCAGATCTGATCGTCAATCTGCTGCCGCGCGGCGAGGATTTTCTTCATGGCGATTTTCACCGCATCGCTTCGCCCCAGGCGGCTGTCATCGATTTTTCCCGGCCCGCTGTTGAACAAAGCAGGGTGCGACAGCAATTATACTTCGGCAACCGTCTGCAACGCCCAGGGAGCCGTTTCATGCCGGCCCTGCCCGGAGGCTGGCAGCAACAACAGCTGCCGGCCTGTTCGCTGCCGGCCATGCTGGCCATGCTGTCCGGCCAGGTCTGCGAGGAACTGGAAGTTTTTTGCCGGCTGGCTCGGAGCTATTGTTTTGAATCATCGCTTGCGGACCTGACACCGGCTCATGCAGTCAGCCTCCACGAAGTCCCGGAATTTTCCGCGGGCGGAGAAGCGGTTGGCGGTTTTGAATAAAACACTTCGCAAGAAACGGCAATTTTCATTATAGTGGCAGGTCCGACCTGGAGGAGGATCATGCCCCTTTATTTTCACAGCAGCAACCGGCTTGAGAAGCTGGCCGACCTCTTTGCCGCGTCAGTTGGCTCGGCTGACTCTCCTTTTACCCGGCAGACAGTGGTGGTGCAGACCGCCGGCATGGGCCGCTGGCTTTCCCTGCGTCTTGCCGAGCGCAACAAGATCTGCGCCGGGGTGGAATTTCTTTATCCGAACGCGGTTATTGAAAGGTTGTTCGGGCTCGTACTGCCCGAGGCGCCCGGCAAGGGGCCGGTTGATCAGGCCGTGTTGGTGTGGCGGGTCATGGAGCTGCTTCCCCGTCTCTGCCGGGACGCCGTGACCGCCGAGGCCTTTGCGCCGGTTCGCGGCTATCTGGCGGATGATGCCCGGGGTGTCAAGCTTTACCAGCTTGCGGTGAAAATTGTTGATCTCTTTGATCAGTACCAGATTTACCGTACCGACATGATCCTTGCCTGGGATTCCGGCCGCGACTGGTTTGCCGCCCGGCCGGCATACGGCGAGCGGCATGCCTGGCAGCAGATTCTCTGGCAACGGCTCGAAATGGCCGCCTCCCGTGCCCGTTCCTATCAGACATTCATGCAGACCTTGGCCGCCCTTGACCCTGCCGGCAAAAAGAATCTTCCTTGCCGTCTGACTTTGTTCGGCGTCTCGGTTATCCCGCCGTTTCACCTTGATATCCTCATTGCCGCGGCCCGGCATATCCCTATCGATTTTTACATCTTGCAGCCCTGCCGGGAATACTGGGGCTTCATCAGAAGCAGCAAGGAGATCCGCAAGGTCGAGCGGGCATCCGGCGGCACGGCGCGGGAACTGCTGCTTGCCGAAGTCAATCCGCTGCTTGCCTCCCAGGGCATCCTTGGTCGTGATTTTTTGAACATGATGCTTGAACTCGACGATGAGGGCTATCTGGCGGAGGAGTACTTTGACGAGCAGTCCGCTGATTGCCTGCTTCATCGTGTGCAGCGGGATCTGCTCGATCTGGTCAATCCGGAGGAAGACGAACCGGTTGATTGGGATCCGGCGGACAGATCCATCCAGTTTCACTCCTGTCATTCCCCTTTGCGCGAAGTTGAGGTGCTGTATGACCAGCTGCTGCGCATGATGCAGGAAAACAGCGAGCTGGTCCCATCCGACATCCTGGTGATGGTTCCGGACCTGCCCGGTTATGCCCCGTTTATCCGGGTCGTCTTTGAAAATCCCTACTCCGGAACAACGAAGCTGCCTTTTTCCATTGCCGATCTGCCGTCACCGGGGCAGCAGGTCATGATGGATGCCTTTCTTCATGTCCTTGGTCTTCTGCGTGGACGATTCAAGGCATCGGAGGTGCTTGGCCTTCTTGACAACCAGGCGGTGGCGGCCAGGTTCGGCCTGACGGAAGACGAGCGGGAGGTGCTGCGGCAGTGGGTCGATGAGGGCGGCATCCGCTGGGGGATTGACGGCGATATGCTGGCGCAGGAGGGGCTGCCCGTGCACGATCAGGTGTCATGGAAGGCGGGCCGGGAGAGGCTGCTGTTCGGCTACGCCATGGCCGGCGAACAAGGGCGGTCCGTTGCCGCCGTTTTTCCCTATGCGGATTTTGACGAGGACTTTTCCCCCCTGCTGGGCAGGTTTCTTGATTATTACGACACCCTGGTCCGATTCAGGAAGCACATCGAGAAAAGTGAGGCAGTGGGCTGCAGCCTGGCCGGCTGGGGGCAGATGCTGCTTGACCTGCTTGCCGCCCTTTTTTCCGCCGAGCCGCCCTTTGACAATGACTTTCTCTTCCTGCAGCGCCAGTTCGGTACCTTTGCCGACGAGGAAAAGCAGCTCACCGCGTCACCTGCGCTGACCCTGGAGACGGTGCGCGCCTGTCTTGCCGAGCGCTACAATGCAACCCTGCATGCCCGGGGGTTCATGGGGGCGGGCATTACCTTCTGCGCCATGCTGCCCATGCGCAGTATCCCCTTCAAGGTCATTTGCATGATCGGCATGAATGACGGCGTCTTTCCCCGGCTGAACAGGCCGCTGGAATATGACCTGACCCAGGTGGAACGCCGCCTGGGTGACCGTTCGGCCAAGGAGAACGATAAATATCTCTTTCTGGAAACACTCATCTCCGCCCGCGACACCCTTTATATCAGCTACACGGGCCAGAGCATTGCCGACAACAGTCCCGTGCCTCCATCGGTGCCGGTCAGCGAGCTGCTTGATTACCTTGGCCTGCGCTTCCGTTCTTTCCGGCAAGAGTCTGGGGATTGCGTCGTCCGGCATCGTCTGCAGCCGTTTAACAAGGAATATTTTCAGGCCGATTCGCGACTGGTATCCTTTTCCGGGGAAAACTGCCGGGCCGCGCAGGCGGCTTTGGCCCGGCGACGGGCGCCGATCTTTTTCAACGGACCGCTGTCCGTTGCCGAGGAAAGCGAGGAGGTGTGGCTTGATGATCTGCTCCGTTTTTTCAGGCATCCGGTGAAATACCTTTATAACCGGGTGCTGCATATTCATCTGGACAGCCGGACCGGCATCACCCAGGACCATGAATTCTTCACGCCGGACGCCCTGCAGCGATACCGGCTCAAGGAGGAGCTGTTGCCAAAGCCGGGTGCCGCCGGACGGTCTCTCGCGGAAAAGGTGCGCCGGCTGAAGGATTGCGGCATGCTGCCCCTGGGCAATCCCGGCGATTTTTACGCTGATGAGCTGCAAACGGAAATGGCCGCCTTCACCGGCTGGCTGGGAGATTTGATCCGCGAGCCGCTTCCCGCCCGCAAGGTTGATCTGACGCTGCCGTCCGGGGTGCTTTTAACCGGAACCCTGGGCAACCTCTTTCACCAGGCGCAGATTTTTCTCCGCCCGGCGCGACTGGGGGCGGAGAAAAAGAAAACGGGCTTCATTGCGGTGGAGAGCAAGAAGGATCTTGTCCAGGCCTGGCTGCTTCATCTCGTGCTGAACGGCCTGGCCGAGGATGGCCCCCGGAGCACTCTGTGCGCCGGGGTCGATCGGAGCGGGGTTTCTTTCGCGCCGGTGGATGGGGCCGCGCTGCTGCTGGATGAGCTGGTTTTGATCTACCGGCAGGGCCTGCACTGCCCGGTCCGTTTTTTTCCGAAGTATTCCCTGGCCCTGCACGAGGGCAAGGAACTTGCCGCCGTCCGCGCCGGCTGGAACAGCGACACCCATGACGGCTTGGCCGATCTCTACAATCGTCACTGTTTCGGCGAAACAGAAGTGCTGGACGAGACTTTCGTCGCGCTTGCCGAGGAAATCGGCGTGCCTCTTTTTCATCATCTGCGCCTTTTTGAGGGGGGAGAGTCCGTTGCGAAATCTTGATCTTGCGACCTGCGCACTGGAAGGCACCAATCTGATCGAGGCCAGCGCCGGGACAGGGAAGACCTATACCATCGCCGCCCTTTTTCTCCGGCTGATCGTGGAAAAGAATATTCCGGTTGAAAAAATTCTGGTGGTGACCTTCACCCGCGCCGCCACCGAGGAGCTGAAGGAACGGCTGTACGCCGTGCTGCAGAATGCCCGGGAGGTTTTTAGCGGCAGGATGACCTGCCGGGAGGAGTTTCTCGAAAAACTGCGTCAGACCCCGGAGGTCGGCGCGCTGGAAAAGATCAATCGGGTGCGCCGGGCCATCCGCGATTTTGATGAGTGTGCCGTGTACACCATTCACAGCTTCTGCCGGCGCCAGCTCATCGATAACGCCTTTGCCGGCGGCGCGCTGTACGATACCAGGGTTGTCACCGACCTCGCCGAACTGATCATGGACTGTTTGCGCGATTTCTGGCGCAGCCATGTCTATGACGAATCCCCCCACATTCTCGGGTCGCTGCTGAAAAAAGGGATTGATGGTTTTTTCCGGCTTTACCGGATCAAGGACCGAAATCCCGGCCTGCGGATCGAGTCCGGAGCGGAAAGGCCGGCGGGCCGCGCGGAGATTGAGGCCGCCTTTGCCGATCTGCGCGATTTGTGCTCTTCCCTGAAAAAGCAGTGGCCGGATGAACCGGCAGGGGCGGTGAAGTGGCTGCAGCTGGAACGCAAGCTGCTCGACGGCAGGTCGTACCGGCGTGATTACGTGGAAAAAGCGGCAATGGAAATCGACCGGTTTGTCCGCTCCGACCAGCCGGTAATCGATGAGGAGGTCAACCAGGCCCTTGTCTGGTTCGGTTCGGAAAAGCTGGGGCAAAAGGCCAAGGATCCCGCCGTTATCCCGCTTCATCCCTTTTTTGCACTGGCAACAACGATAAATGGCCACTATGCGCATTTCCAGAACCTGTGCGCCTCTCGTCTGCGATATCTGCAAAAAGAGATGTTCTCCTACATGGACAAACGGCTCGATGAGCGCAAGCAAAAGGAGAATATCCAGTCATTCAATGATTTTCTCGTTCGCCTGCAGCGCAGTCTGGCAACGGGCGCCAACGGAGCCCTGGCCGAGGTCATCCGCAAACGCTATGATGCGGCGCTGATTGATGAGTTTCAGGATACCGATCCGCTGCAGTATGCTATTTTCAGCACCCTGTTTGCCGGAAGCCGCATTCTTTTTTTGATCGGTGACCCGAAACAGGCCATTTACAGTTTTCGCGGGGCCGATGTCTATGCATACCTGCAGGCGGCCGCCCAGGTCGACCATCGTTACACCCTGCCGAAAAACTACCGTTCCGATCCGCTTCTGGTTTCCGGGGTCAATGGCGTCTTTGCCGGTCGCGGCGGCGGCAATCCGTTTGCTGAAAAGGGTATCGGCTTTCAGCCGGTTGAACCCGCCGTTACCGTTTCGCCGCTTGTCGTTGATGGTGAAGAAAAACAGCCGCCGCTTGTCATCTGGACCGGTGCGGGGAGTGGCGGGGCGGAAGAAAAGGTGACGGCTGCTGTTGCAACTGATCTGGCCGGCCGGGCGGTTCTGTCGGAAATCCATCGCTTGCTTTCCCTGGCCGCGCAGGGCAAGGCCGCCCTGCGGCAGGCAGATGGCGGAAAACGACCGCTCAGGCCGTCCGATTTCGCCGTGCTGGTGCGCACTAAGGCGCAGATGATGCCGGTGCAGCAGCTTTTGATTCGGCACGGCATCCCGGCCGTGGTTTCAAGCGCCGGCAGCATTTTTGATGCGGAGGAGGCCGCGGCACTGGAACTTCTGCTCGCAGGCGTTGCCTCTCCGTCGCGGATGTCCGCCGTGAGCAGCGCCCTGGCAACACCGCTTTTCGGCATGACGGCAGGCAGTCTGCACGAGGCGCAAGTCGATCCCCTGAGATGGGATGACTGGTCGCTCGCCTTCAAGAACTACAATGACCTCTTTCACGGCAAGGGTTTTCTGGCCATGTTCCGCAGACTGCTGGTCGACCATGATGTCAAGGCCGTATTGATGGGTCGGATGAACGGCGAACGATCGCTTACCAATTTCCTCCATCTTGCCGAAATTCTTCATCTGCGCCAGGTGGAAAAAGGGGCCGGGATCAATGAGTTGCTCGGCTGGTTTTCTTCCCGGCGGCGCGAGCCGTCCCTGCGCGAAGAGGAACGGGAGCTGCGCATGGAAAGTGATGAAGAGGCGGTGCGGATTGTCACCATCCATAAAAGCAAAGGCCTCGAGTACCCCATTGTCTTTGTCCCCTTTGTCTGGGGAAGATCGGAAAACAGCGAAAATCTCTGTCATGACGATCAGGGCAGGATGGTCTTTTATCTCGATGATGAGGAATTTGCCGACAAGCGTCCGGCATCCTTCCGGGAGGCGCTGTCGGAAAATCTTCGTCTTTTTTATGTGGCACTGACCCGGGCCCGGCATCGCTGTTATACCTTCTGGACAAAGTTTGACAGCCGGTTCGGCGCCCACACCTCGGCCCCCGCCTATCTCTTTCATACGGATGGATCGCAAAACGATGCGCCGGACCCGGCCGAGGAAATGAAAAAACAGTATGATGCCTGCAAAACCACCAGCGCGGTGCGGGCCTGTCTGGAGAGTCTTTTTGCCTCGGCACACCACTGCGTTGCCGTCACCGATCTGCCGTGTCCGGGCGAACTGCCGTTTTTGTCGATCATGCCGGGGCAAAGCGTTCCGCAGCCGGCACTCTTTGCCGGGGCCGTCCCCCCGGCCCGGCAGATCAGCAGCTTTTCCGGACTGACCCGTGATCAGCACGGCGAGGGTGACGGCCGCAAGGACCGGGACAATGAGCAGTTCCCGCTTCCCCTCTCTCTGATTCAGCCCGCGGGCGGCAAGGAGCGGGAGTTTTCGATCTTTACCTTTCCGCGCGGGGCCAGGGCCGGGACCTTCATGCATGACATGCTGGAGCATCTCGATTTTCCCATGGTTCGGGATGCGGCGACGCAGCGGCTGGTTGCCGACGGCTTACGCCGGTATGGCTTTGCCGAGGCGTTTTGTCCTTCGATCCGCACCATGCTTGAGCAGGTGGTGGACCAGCCCCTTGACGGTTTTCAGCTGGCCGATATCAGCCGGGAGAAACGGATCAATGAGCTGGAATTCTACTTTCCCCTGCAACAGGTGAGTCCGTCCGAGATCGGCCGCCTTTTTTCCGGGATCAACAGCGGCCACTCCGAAATGTTCGGGGAGCGGAGTCGCGGGCTTCATTTTTCCCCCTTGCACGGCTATATGCACGGTTTTATCGATCTTGTCCTGGAGCATGGGGAGAAATTTTATCTCATTGACTGGAAGTCGAACCATCTGGGGGATAGTGCGGCGGATTATAACGCAAACGCCCTCAGCCGGGTGATGATCGAAAGTTATTACTTCCTGCAGTATCATCTCTATACCCTGGCCCTTCACCTGCATTTGCGCGCTTCGCTTCCGGATTACAGCTACGAACGTCATTTCGGCGGCGTTTATTATCTTTTTCTCCGCGGCATTGACGCCGGCCGTCCGGCGGCCACCGGTGTTTACTTCGACAGACCAGCCCGGACCCTGGTGGAAAGGATGGAAGAACTGTTTCTTCCCGGAGTTTGCTGATGATGGATATTGTGGATAAACTGTGGCAAGAAGGTCATATCCGGTCGGTTGACCGCCATCTTGCCCGCTTGCTGACGGATCGTTTCGGCGGCCACGACTCGCTTGCCCTGCTGTATGCCCTGGTGAGCGCGAACACCGGCGACGGCCACACCTGTCTTGATCTTGCCGGGGTAGGTGATCTGCCCTTTTACCGGGAGTATGCCGGCGAGCTCAACCGGCTGGTCGAGGAGGACCCGGCAAGTCCGGCCATCGGCGGACCGGGGGATTATTTGCCGCTGATTCGCGATGGGAAGCGGTTGTATCTGCATCGTTATTATCAGTATGAAACCATGATAGTGCACCATCTCGCGGCGCGGATGAAGCGGCATGACGGCTGTCCGGCCCCGGAACAGTTACGCCGCGCCATGACCGATTACGGTTATTTCCCCACAAACGGCGGCAATGATATCGACTGGCAGCAGGTGGCCGCGGCCATGGCGGCGCTCAATAATTTTGCCGTGATCTCCGGCGGACCGGGTACCGGCAAAACAACCACGGTGGCCAAGGTGCTTGGCGTGCTCATCCGGATGGGGCTTGTCGCGCCGGGGCGGGTGGCCATTGCCGCGCCCACCGGCAAGGCGGCGGTCAGGCTGCAGGAGGCGATCGGCAAGGCAAAAAGCAAGCTGGGTTGCGACGCGATTCCGGACCGGACCTCAACCATCCACCGACTTCTCGGCGTCATCCCCGGCAGACCGGCTTTCCGGCACAACCGGGACAATCTTCTGCCCGTTGATCTTGTCATTGTCGACGAGGTGTCGATGATTGATGTCGCCCTCATGGCGCGGCTGCTTGACGCCGTGCCGCTCCGGGCGAAGCTTGTCCTGCTGGGCGACAAGGACCAGCTTGCCTCGGTTAATCCCGGTTCGGTCTTCGGTGATCTGTGCGGAGCGGGCGATATCGATGACTTCAGCCCGGCAGCGGCCGCTCTGCTGACACAGGCCACGGGTTTTGCTGTTGCGGCGGGCAAGAACGTCACCCCTATTCAGGATCATATCGTCGGCTTGCGCCGAAGCTATCGCTATGCGGCGGAAAGCCGCATCGGCAGGCTTGCCGGGCGGATTAACGCGGGACGGGCGGAGGAGGCCCTGCAGGTGTTTGCGCAGCGTGGGGCGGGCGATGCCGCCTTTTTTCCCCCCGCGGCAATGGAGGAGGAACTCGGCACGCTGATACGAGATCATTACGGCCTCTATCTCCGCGAAATGGAGGTTGAAAAAATATTTGCGGCCTTTGACCGATTTCGTATTTTTTCCGCCGTGCGCCGAGGGCCGTACGGTATTGCCGGCATCAATTCCTTTGTGGAAAAAATGCTTGGCCGGCAGGGCATTATCGATCCCGTGGGCAATGCTTCCTATCATGGCCGTCCGATAATCGTTACCCGCAATGATTATTCGATCAGGCTGTTCAACGGCGATACCGGTATCGTCCTCCACGACCGGGAGGAAGACCGGCTGCTGGCCTTTTTCCCTTCGCCGGATGGAGGCTTCCGCAAATTTCCTCCTTCCCGCCTGCCGGAGCATGAAACGGCCTTTGCCCTGACCGTGCATAAGGCCCAGGGCTCCGAGTATGACCATGTTGTCGTTGTTCTTCCCCCCGGGAATGTGCCGGTCGTAACCCGGGAGCTGATTTATACCGCAATCACCCGCGCCAGAAAGAGTGTAACGGTTTTTGCCGAGCACGGCTCCTTCTCGGAAGGTGTTGCCCGGCAGGCGAAACGGATGTCCGGTCTGCGGGAAAGACTGATGCGGATCAGCCGGGAGCCGGACGGCTGTCCAGCGCCGTTCTGATTGCCCCGGCGAGATCGCGGGTCAGCACCGGCTTCATGAGGAATCGATATATGCCGCATTGCCGGGCGGTTTCCTCGTTGATCAGCTCGCTGAATCCCGTGCAGAGGATAACCGGCAGGTCGGGACGCAGGCTCTTCACCTCACGGGCCAGGTCCAGTCCGCTTATCCTGGGCATGGTCATGTCGGTGACAATCAGGTCGATGTCCCCCGGATGCGTCCAAATTTCCTTCATGGCCTCTTCACAGTCGGTGAAGGGCTTCACCTGGTAGCCCAGCCCTTCAAGAAGTTTCTGCTGCATGGAAACAATCGCTTGTTCGTCATCCACCACGAGAATCCGTTCTCCGTTGCCCCTGGGGATTTCCTCGTGCAGGGTGGACCGGACCAATGATGGTTCTCCCGCAAGGGCCGGCAGGTAGATGTGAAAGGCGGTGCCCTTTCCCGGTTCGCTGTAGACCGAGATGTGGCCTCCGTATGATTTGACGATGCCATGCACCACGGCAAGGCCCAGGCCGGTACCTTCGCCTTTTTGTTTGGTGGTGAAATAGGGCTCGAAAATTTTATCCTGAATCATGCGGTCCATGCCGCAGCCGGTGTCGCTCACCACGAGCTTGACATAGGGGCCTGGGGCAAGTCCCAGTACGGAGGTTTTGCTGTCCGATTGATCCAGGGTGAGACGGCTGAGGTTGATGGCCAGCACGCCGGCGGCGGTCGCCTGCATGGCGTGGTAGGCGTTGGTGCAGAGGTTCATGAGGATCTGATGGATCTGGGTTGGATCCGCCAGAACAACCCCGCTGTCCGCCGTGATATTCCGGCGGATTTCGATGGAGGTCGGCAGCGAGGAACGCAACAGCTTGAGCGCCTCCTTGATAATGAGATGGATCTGCAGCGGTTTGCGTTCCCCGGAGCTTTGCCGGCTGAAGGAAAGGATCTGGCGGACCAGATCCCGTGCCCGTTTGGCGGCCTGGAGGACATGGGCGAGATCGGAGGAGATCGGGTGATTCGGCCCGATTTTTGTCAGGGAAAGCTCGGTGAAGCCGATGATGGGTGAAAGAACATTGTTGAAGTCATGGGCAATGCCGCCGGCCAGGGTGCCCACCGCCTCCATTTTCTGGGCCTGGCGCAGCTGTTCCTGCAACAGGGACTGTTCGGTTATGTCCTTGGCGATGTGGACAAACATGTTTGCGTTCCCCAGTTCATCGAGAATGGGAGAGGAGGAGACGCTGAAGGTTCTTTTGATATCCGGATGATATATTTCGTTGCTGTGCGGGAGGAGATCGGCCTTGGCCCGCAGTTCCGGGCAGTCGGCGCATGGTTCGAACGTTTTGCGGAAAACTTCATAACATTTCCTGCCGATCAGGGCCTGGGGGGCGAGGCCGAAGAGCCGGCCCGCGGCCAGGTTGGCCCGGATAATAGTCATCTCGCGATCATGAATGGTGACCACCTCATCGATGGCGTCAAAGGTCAGTTCCCATTCCCTTTTGGCCTTGCTGATTTTTTCCTCCGCCTCCTTTTTTGCGGTGATGTCGGTGGCGATTTCCAGACGGACCGTTCTGTTGTCGACCCAGCGGATGGCCCGGTCAATGATGTGATACCAGTGGTTTGTTCTGCTGTTTTGGAATTCCCAGATATGGGGTGGAAGGATTTTTCCTTCATCATCGACCAGATATTTGTTGGTGCAGAAGGGGCATGGCCCGTTCTGACCCTCCTGGATCGACTGCCAGCAGATTTTCCCACGGATATCCCCCAACAAATCGCGGCAATATTTGTTGATGAAGAGCACCTCATGGGTCTGCATGTCGGCCACGTAGACAAAGGCCTCGATGCTGTCAAGAATGGCGGCAAGCCGGTTATGGGCAAGCCGCAACTCCTCCTCGGCCCGGCCGCGGTCGTTTATTTCCTTTTCCAGCCGTTGCGATTTGTTCAGCAGTTCAAGGCGCGAGGCGGTCAGCTCGTCCAGGGTTCTGTTTAAGGCGAGGAATTTGTCGGTTGATTTTTCCGGGGAAGACACCTGAATGACGATGAAAGTGTGCGGCGTGCCCGGAGAAATATGCAGGCGGAATCCGTGGCATGGGGTTTTCAGTTGCCCGCCCGAGGAGGTGCGCCAGGTGATGACGCCGGGCACCGGGCTGTTGGTCCGGCTGCAGCTCTGGAGGTAGGCCGTCAGCTTTTCTTCCCTTTCGACGGTTTGCGTGCTGATGTTGCCCCCGGAGAGGCTGTCGCGGCTCAAGCCGAGCATGCGCAGGGCGGCCTCGTTTGCCGCCAGGATCAGTCCGCCGCGGTCAAGCAGCAAGGAGGCGTCCCGCTGTGCCGCGGTAAAGGCATGAAAACATTCCATGATGTGCGGCGGATATTGGTGCATGAGAGTCGTCCCTTACTCCCCGAAATATTCCCGTCCCGCAGTCGCCCGTGATTCATCCGTCTGTTTGATAAAGACGGTGACCAGGCAACGGGAACAGCGGCCGGCAATGGTTTCGTGCAGCGCAACCTTGGCGTAGCCGAGATTTTCGGCGGTGATGACGCCGAAGACATTGGAGGTCATCATGCACATGGAAGGGCGGTCGAGCACCTTCTCCCCAAAGGGGCAGGCTGAGCTGCTGAGTACCATCTTTTCTTCGTTCAGCTCAATGAGGGAAAAATGGCCGTCAAGACGCCGCTTCAGGTCAACAAGCACCCGGGCCGTCTGTTCCGGGGAAAGGGTTGGCAATCCAAGGGATTGCCGGTAGATGCCGTTGATCCAACTGCCCATTTTTTGGCCGACCAGGCTGATGTAGCCGGCTGTTTCTTCATGACCGATAACCTCTTCAAGGATACCGGCCAATTCCCTGATGAGGGTGCGGAGAAACAGGTCGCGGTTCAGCGGGATATCATGATGTTCCAAGGAGGGTGCGGACGGCATACTTGTCTCCGGGTAGTTTTTTTGATGCATCGGGCACTATGTCATTTTGTATCATATCGATGTGGAGGGAGTCAACGCGAGATGTCGGCGGTGCCATCCTTCTTACGACTTCAGGACGGCTTGGATGATCTCGGCCAGCTTGTTGAGCTGCAGGGGTTTCATGAGAAAGGCCCTGATGCCGAGGCCGCGCGCGGTTGTTTCGTCAATGATGTCGCTGTGGCCGGTGCAGAGGATGATCGGCAGATCCGGTTTGAGTGCCAGCAGCCTGGCTGCAAGTGCCGCGCCGGTCATTTCCGGCATCGTCTGGTCGGTTATCACCACATCGAATGCGGCCGGATCAGCTTGAAAGGCGGCAAGCGCCTCGCTGCTGCTGGAAAAGGTGCTCACCCGGCAGCCGATGCTTTCCAGGCCCATTTTCCCGAGTTCGGCAAGGTCCTGCTGGTCGTCAACAAAGAGGACGTTCGCCGTGAGGCGGGGAAAAGCGTCGTCCTGTTCATCCGCAACCCCGGCGTTTTTGGCGAAATGGATGGGGAAGTATGCGGCAAAGGTGGTTCCTGTTCCGACTTCGCTGTCAACGGTGATTGCTCCATGGTGATTGGTGACGATACCGTGCACCACGGCAAGGCCGAGTCCCGTGCCGTCGCCTTGGTTTTTCGTGGTGAAATAGGGTTCAAAAATGCGGTCGATGATGCGTGCGTCAATACCGTGGCCCGTGTCGCTGACCCGTAAACGAACGCATTTTTTTGCGGCAAGCGACGGGTTTAAAAGCAGAAACCGGTCATCGACCTCCACCGTGTCAACCCTGACGGTCAGCGTGCCGCCGCCGGCGCGCATGGCATGATAGGCATTGGTGCAGAGATTCATGATAACCTGCTGGAGCTGAGTGGGGTCCGCCAGAATGGGAGGGCAGTCCGGGGCAATGTCATGTTCTATTTTGATTGTCGCGGGCAGGCTGTGGCTGATCAGTTTGATCGCTTCCTTGACCAGGGGGGGGATGAGGATGCAGATTTGTCTTTCGCTTGAGGGGCGGCTGAAGGTGAGGATCTGTTTCACCAGTTCCGCCGCCCTTTTCGACGACTGCATAACCTTTTTCAGATTTTGATGGCTGTCACTATCCGGCGGCAGTTGCAGCATGGTCAACTGGGTGTAGCCCATGACCGCGGACAGCAGGTTGTTGAAGTCGTGGGCAATGCCGGCGGCCAGGGTGCCGATGGCCTGCATCTTCTGGGACTGGCGCAGCTGTTTTTCGAGCTCCTTTTGTTTGGTGACGTTCCGGAATATGCAACGGGTGAAAAGCGGCGCTCCCTCGGGGCTTTTTCGGCAGTTGGCCGAACCTTCGAGGATGATTTTGTCGCCGTTTTTGGCGACAAAGGTGGAGTGGATGGAGGGGACGTTGCCTTCGACCAGGACCCGGTTGAATGTCTCCAGGCAGTGGTCCCGGCAATCCCGGTCGATGAGGTCGAAAATGGTGAGCCTGGCCACTTCCTCGTCGTCATAGCCGAATGTCTGCCGCCATGCCCGGTTGACATACTGCAGTCCACCGTCCGGTTTGACGATCTGGATCAGGTCGGAGGCGTTTTCAAACAGGTCGCGGTAGCGTTCCTCGCTTTCCATCAGGGCCTGTTCCGCTTTTTTTCGTTCGGTAATATCGGTGATGATGGCGGTAAAGCCGGTTACCACGCCATTGTCGTCCCGTTTGTAATTCCAGTCAACCTGGACGTCGATGAGGCGATTGTCCTTGGTTTTGTTGCGCGCCATGTAGGGCGTGGGGGGCGGTATTTCCCTGACCAGAAAGGCAAAATATTTTTGCAGCTCCTCCCGCTCTTTTTCCGAAGCCGCCATGTTCCAGATCGGTTTGCCGAGAAGCTCTCCCGGTTCATAACCCAGCAGGCGGTGATGCATGGCGTTGCTGAAGGTGATTATCCCCTCCGTGTCATTTTCCTGGATGCCGTGGGGCACTGTCTCCACCAGGGTGCGGTACTGTGCTTCCCGTTGCAGTAATTTTTCCTCGGCAGCCTTGTGGGCGGTGATGTCGTGAATAATCAGAATCATTGACTCCGTGCCGTCGGTATGCAGCGGGAGAAAATCTAGGGTCACCTGCCGCTTGTTCAGGCAGCGAATATCATGGGAGTCGGTATGCCGGCGGGATGAAAAAACATCTTCCGTGAGTTTTGCCATGAGCGGACGGGATGGTTGGTCAAAAAGATCAAGAACATTCCGTCCCAGCAATTTTTCCTCGGCTATTCCGCAAAGCCGCAGCGCGCTGCTGTTGGCGTAGACGATCCGTAGCCGGCGGTTGAACTCCAGCACCCCTTCGGCAAGGTTGTTGAAGATGACATCCATATGAGTCAGGTTTGACAGGAGTTCCTTGGTTATCTGGCGGTGATGGATTTCATCCTTGCCGAGAATCTGTCCGGAAAAATCCTTGATTTCATCGCGTTCCACCATGTCAAGAATGGTCTGGATGTGTCGGGCAACCATGGTGAACGGGCCCTTGGCGATACAGGTGTCGGCGCCCCATTCGCCGACATCGTGGTTCCCTTCGACGGCGGTGGCCGACAGGATGGCGATATAGGTCTTGGTGAATTTGCTGTTGCAACGGATGATCTTGCAGAGATTTTTGCCGCTGATGCCGGGCATGATGAAGTCGATGAACATGACGTCCGGGGTAAAGGTGTTGACGATATCCAGGGCGCGGATGCCGTCTTCCGCGGTCAGGACTTTGTGACCTCTTTCTTCCAGGTAATGGGAAAGAAGCTTCAGCATCAGCGGATTATTATCAACTGCAAGGATTTTCAACGGCATTTGCCTGCGTTACCAAATGAAAAAAAGGTGGGTGTCGAATGAAGCATCGATAGCTGTTTTCCGAAGGATGTCCATGATTACTTGTATAATCGGCACCATGGCACTGTCAAGAAAATAGGGCCGCGGGAGGGTATTTGGTGAAAAAACAGGGGAGAGCCCGGGGTGTTGCTATTGGATGGCCCGTTTTTTTTCTTCAAGCCGCAGATCGAGCATCTTCAATTGTTCGATGCTGTTTCGCATCTTTTTATTTTCCTTGCTGAGGCGATCGAAATTTCTCTTCAGCTCCGCGCACTTTTTTTTCAAGGATTGATTGTCTGCTTCCAGAAATTTTTTATCCGCGGCCAGGGTGTCTTTTTCCTCGCCCAGCTGCGCGCATTCGCCTTCCACCTGCGCGAAGTTGTTGATGGTATGGAGCAGGTCCAGTGTATGCAGGAGACGTTGTTTTTCCGGTCCGTGAGGAACATCGGCGCTATATCCGTCAAGCAGGGCGGCCGCCCTGGCGTAATTCGGCAACGGGTTGTTGTGATGGGAATAAAGCAGGGCAAGGTAATAGGATGTTTCCGGTGTGACCGCTTGCTTCTGGGCGGAGTCTTTTCGGGAAAGGTTTTCCTCCAGGTTGGAGATTTCCCGGTTGATCTGCTCACCGGAAAGGGACAGGTAATAATCCGCCGGGTTTTCCTTGTGTTGACTTCCGGCGCAACCGCTTAACAGCAGGAGGGCGATACAGAGAAGCAGCGTGAATCCGGTTGGTTGCGTCATGAAAAATAGTGTCCTGGATGGTCTTTGTTTTATGGGCGTTCTTTTCATTATTTTACCAGCTTGGGAACAAAACGTTCAAGCTGTTCCTTCTGGGGCGAATCTTCTTTCCTTCTATTCACCACATAGACGCTGCCCGGCAGCGATTTGGCGTGTTCCTTAATTTCCGCCGCGATCTCGGAGAGTTCTATGTGGTTCATCTGCCTGATGTTTTCGTTGGTGACAACGGCAATGGAAATGGACATGATGGGGAAACGAACCTCCATGCCCTGGCGGGTGCGGCCGCTGATGTATCCCCGTGCCCGGTCCTCGGCGCTGTAAAAGGAAAGAACATTGCGGTCGAATTCCCTGATAACCGTTTCACAGATGGCAACTGCCCGGCCCGGGGTAACGATGACGGCAAAGTCGTCGCCGCCGATATGGCCGACAAAATCATCCTCGCAGCCGTTGGCGCTGACCGCGGCAACGATGATCTCGGCGGTGGCTTTGATGACCTCGTTGCCCTTGGCATAGCCGTAGCGGTCGTTGAATGATTTGAAGTTGTCCAGGTCACACATGCAGAAGGCGATCACTCTGCGCGTTTCCAGTCGCTGCTTGAGGATGTTTTCGATGGCTATGCCGCCCGGCAGACGGGTCAGGGGGCTTGAGTCGACATAGCTCGATTCAAGCTGGCCTAATCTTCTGGTCATGGCGTTAAATGATTTTGCCAGTTCACCAAGCTCATCCTCGCTTTCCACATCCGTCTGCTGGTCGAATTTGCCGAGTGAAACGATCTCGGTTGCCGCCTGCAATCGCCGAACCGCCCGGGAGACGCTTCGGGTGATGATGGTAACCGCGCCGAGCCCCATGATGATGCCGAGGAAAGAGAGAAGAAGGGTGGTGCGGAAAATAGCCACTCCGGTTTCGCCGAACTGTTCCATTTTTTTCTGCCGGTTGCTTGCCCCGATGTTTTCGATGGTTTTGATAAGAGAAAGAATGCCGTCGAGTTTGCCCTTGATGAACCGGTCAAAATCATCTCCGTTGACTGCGGCGGCTTTTTCCAGCCGGGAAAACTCCTGCCGGTAGAAGGCTGCATATCCGTCATGGGCCGAGGCGAGCTGCGCCAGGGGGATGCTTTCCCGGTCCGGCAGGGTGGACATTTGCGCGACAAGTTTCATGAAGTCGTCGTGCCGTTGGTTGAACATCTCTTTCATTTCAGTGCTTTGCAGAATCAGATAGCGGCGTCCGTACGCCTCCTGGGCCAGCAGGTTATCCGTCATGAGTCCGGCGAGCTGTATCATCTCGGTATCGCTTTTCATGATGGCTTCGTTGATGCGGTCGAGTTTCTGCAACCCCTGCAGCGAAACGGCGGCAATGCAGATAATGACGAGAATGACCGGCAGGTAGCCGATAACCATTTTTTCTTCCAGGGAGAGCCGTAAAAATTTTTTCATCCGCTTCCATTTTTTTGTCAAAGTTGTTGGAGAAAATCAGGTCGGCAAAAGCCATTTGTCATACTCGACCAACCAATTTTAGCAATTATCCTGATTGAAAAAAAGGGGGTGTGACAGTTTGCCGCAAGCAAAATGATGGCGTTTATTTCTGCAAAGATCGTGCCTTGTGTTTTGCGCGTGGACAAACAGGGATCAGCGGGAAGGGCGGGCCAGCTTGCGGATGTCCTCGATGATGAGGTAGAGGCACGGCACGAGAACCAGGGTGATGAGGGTGGCAAAAAGGACTCCGAAGCCGAGGGAAATTGCCATGGGGATGAGAAAACGGGCCTGGCGCGAGTTTTCCATGATCATCGGGGCAAGTCCGCCGAAGGTGGTCAGGGTGGTGAGGACAATCGGCCGGAAACGCTGCATGGCTGCTGCGCGAATGATATGACGGGGGTCGCCGTCACCCTGGTTTTTCAGTTCATTGGCCCGGGTGATGAGCACCAGGGAATCGTTCACCACCACCCCGGAAAGGGCGATGATGCCCATCATGCTCATAATGCTCAGTGAATAGCCCAGCAGCAGGTGGCCATAGATGGCGCCGATGATGCCGAAGGGAATGGCCGTCATGACGATCAGGGGCTGGATGTAATTGCGAAACGGGATGGCCAGCATGGAAAAGACCACCATCATGGACATGGCAAAACCCATCTTGAGGCTGGCCATGTTTTCCCGCATATCGGCCTGCCGTCCTTCAAAGCTGTAACGGAGGCCGGGGTATTCGGCGACGAGCTGGGGAAGCAGGGTCTCTTTCAGGTCGGTCAGGACTTCCCCCGCCCTGCTGCGGGGGGTCACATCCGCCTGAACCTGCACCACCCGCCGTCCGTTTCTGCGGTTGATTTCGGTATAGGCCCGGCCCCGGGTCAGCTCGGCGATTTCCCGCAGCGGCACTTCCTTGCCGCCGGGGGTGAAAAGAAAGAGTTCATCGATGTTGTGCAGGGAAATTCGTTCCTTTTCCGGTAAACGGACCATGACCCTTACTTCATTGCGTCCCCGCTGCTGACGCAGGACCTCGGCTCCGTAGAAAGAGCTGCGAATCTGACGGGAGATTTCCCGCGCGGTGAAGCCGAGGCTTTTGCCTTGCGGCCGCAGGGTGAAGTCAAGCTGTTCCTTGCCCGGGGTGAACCCGTCGTCGACATCCTTGACAATGGGGTAGTGCAGCATGCCCTGGGCCAGCTTGCCGCTTGCCTTTTGCAGTATTTCCAGGTTGCGATGGTTGAGTTCCACGGTCAGCGCCTGGCCGGAACCGGGGCCGCCCGAGTCGGATTCAAAGCGCAGAGACTTGATGCCGGGCAAGTCTCCACTCAGGGTCCGCCATCGCTCGGTAAAGGCGGCGGTGCTTAAAATTGCATCCCGGATATCCGGGTCGGCCAGATAAACGGTTATTGTTGCCTTATGGCTGCCGTCTTCGGCGATCTCCGTAAAAAATCCCTCGACCAGATCCTGTTGATGTCCGGTTTCCTCCGCTGTCCGGCGGGCGGCGGCAAGTACCTGCGCGGCGATTGCTTCTGTTTTTTCCAGGGCAATGCCGTAGGGCATGGTCAGACTTGCCCGGGCATAGTCGGATTCAACCTTGGGAAACATTTCAAGCCCCATCCTGCCGCTAAAGGCGTATGCCAGGGTGATGATGAGTACGGCGCAGGAAATTGTCATCGTAATGTAACGGTACGAAAGGACAAAGCCGAGAAAGGGGTCGTAGCTGGTGCGGACCCAGCCGGTGAAACCGGTGCTGAATTTCTGCTGTCCGGCATGGAGCAAGGCATTGATTCCCGACCTGGTTTTTTCTTTCTGATGAGCGAGATGGGCCGGCAGGACAAAGACGCTTTCCAGCAGTGAGATGATAAAAACGGTACAGACCACCAGGGGGATGACCCGGAAGATTTTCCCGTCCGTGCCCGGAATGAAGTAAAGGGGCATGAAGGTGGCGATGTTGGTGAGAATGGAGAAGGAAACCGGCGTGGCCATTTCCTTTGCGCCGCGGATGGCGGCGGCAAGGGGGGCAAGGCCGCGCTGGCGGTGATAATAGATGTTTTCGCCCACCACGATGGCGTCGTCCACCACGATGCCGAGTGCGATCAGATAGGCAAAAAGCGAGATCATGTTGATGGAGACGCCAAGCAGCGGCATGAGGAAAAACGAGCCCATGAAGGAAAAAGGGATGCCCATCATGACCCAGAAGGCCAGGCGGAATTCAAGAAAAAGGGCCAGCACCAGCAGGACGAGGCTGAGTCCCATGGCGCTGTTGCGCAGCAGCAGGTCAATGCGCTGGGCGAACATTTCCGAACGGTCGCTCAAGACGTTGAGTTCGATGCCGGCGGGCAGGGCCGGTTTCATTTCCTCGATATGCGCCCGCACTGTTTTTGATACCTGAATCGGCGTCTGCTCGCCGACGCTGTAGACATTCAGCATGACCGCCGGGTTGCCGTTATAGGTGGCGTAATAATCGGTGTCCCGGTATCCGTCGGTGACGGTGGCGATCTGTTCAAGGGTTATTCGGCTGCCGTCCGGCAGCGTGATGATGGGCAGGCGGGAAAATTCGCGGCCATAGTCCCGTTTCTCCGTGACGCGGATGAGGATTTCGCCGCCCGTGGTCTTGATGGACCCGCCCGGCAGGTCGATGGAGGCGTTTTTCAGTATCTGGGCGACCTTGTCGATGGTGAGATGGTAGCGTCGCAGATTCTCCTGGGGAATTTCAACACTGATTTCCAGGGGGCGCACCCCGGCAAGGTCGATCTGGGTGATGTCCGGGTCCTGCAGGAGTCGATCCCGCATCTGTTCCGCCAGCTCATGCAGGGATGCCTGGGCGGCGGCGCCGGACAAAACGATGGAAATCGTTCTTCTTTTGGTGGTGAGGACTCTCACCTGCGGCTGTTCCGCATCCTCGGGAAAGGTGGTGATGCGGTCGACTTCACTTTGTACATCCTGGCCCAGCTTATTCATGTCGGTGCCGACAAGGGCCTCGATGGAAACCATGCCCATCCCTTCGCCGGCAGTGGATTTGACCTCGTCCACCCCGTCAAGGGAGCTGACCGCCTCCTCAATGGCCAGGATGATGCCGCTTTCCACCTCTTCCGGGCTTGCGCCGGGATAGGGCACGTTGACGGTGACCGTTTCCATTTCAAATTCAGGAAACACTTCCTGTTTGATGGTGCTGAGAAAGAAATACCCGCCGATGAGGCAGGCAAACATGATCAGGTTGGCCGCCACCGTGTGTCCGGCCATCCAGGCAATGGCGCCGCTGTTTTTTGTCGGGGAATCGGTGGACGGCATCACTGCTGCTCCATCGTGTTTTGCGGCTGTTCGCTGCGCAGTTCCATCCCTTCGACCGGTGCGGCAAGGGAGCTGGTAATGAGGCGCTCCCCGTCGTGCAGATTCCCTGCCGCAAACACGGTTTCCTCCTCGCTCCAGATGATGTCGACCCGGCGTATGTTCAGGGTGTTTTCCGGGGTCATGATCCACAGCCCGCGGCCTTCATGCAGTGCCGCGCGCGGAATGGCGTAGACGCCCGGCAGGGTGCTGCCGGCAATCTCCACTTCGACAAAGGTGTTGATTGTCATGCGGGGTTTCCCTTTATTGGCCGCGGTCAGGCACAGGGGGTCCGGAACACTGACCAGCAGACCGGCCATCCTGTTTTCCGGGTCAACACCGGCCAGCAGGGATTTGACTCTGCCGCTGCGAAAGAAGTTTTCTTCCCAGCCCGCCATGTTGATAATCTTTGCCGCCGCGCCTGCTTGTCCGTCGGCATCCGGAATGGTGATCCAGGGGAGGCGGTCCATGGGGACGGAAACCTCCACCCAGTATTCATCGGTGTCGATCAGCGAAGCAAGTTTTGTCCCGGCGGCAATCTGGGAGCCAAGGCCGGCATTTTTTTCCATGACAAGCGCGTTAAACGGGGAAGAGATGCGGGTACGCTGCAGATCAAGTTCCGCCTTGGCCAGCGATGCCCGGGCGGAAAGCAGGGCGGCCCGCGCTGCTTTCAGTTGCGGTTCGCGCAGGATGAGCTCCTCGTTTTCCTGGGTGACGGTTTCGCCCAGGAGCTGGTATTCCCGGCGCGCCACCGACTGTTTGCCCATTTCGAGTTTCAGTTCATATTCGGCCTTGGCCACCTCGCCCTTGCGTTGTTCCACGGTCAGCTCATAGTCAATCGGATCGATGAGCAGGATTTCCTCGCCCGCGGCAAAACGGCCGCCCGGCAGAAATTGCGGCGAGATCCGCACCACGTCGCCGGCGATTCTGGCGGCGAGATCGATGCGTTGGGAAGCAATGACCGTACCCATGGCATGAACCGTCGTCTGGTGATCAACGCGGCGCAGTTCCACGGTCCGGACCAGGGCAGGTCGCTGTTCCGGAGTTTTTCTTTCGGCCCGGGGCCGGTTTTTCATCCAGTAGCCGGCCAGGGCGGCTGCAAGGACAAGAATGAGCAGGATGATAAAGATACGGGCGGGTATGCCCAGGTTTTTCTTGGCGAATGAATTATTATGCATGGCGGTCATTATTGTGTGATGGCATGGGAGAAAATCGGGTTTGCCGGCTCAACTCGCGTTATGGGACTCGCGCGCTGTCGCCGGTGCCCGTTCAAGTTGCCAGCCTCCGGCCAGGGCGCGGCAGAGATTGATGCGGTATTCGATCAACTCGCGTTGGGCTCGGATGAAGCTTCGCTGCAACTCCTGATGGCTGATAAGGGCGGTGAGGAATCGGAGAAAATCCATGGCCCCATGGATATAGCGTACCTTGATTTGTTCGGTGGACTGGCTGGACAGGACGATCCTGCTTTCCAGGTTTTCCAGCAGTTTTCGTTGCTGGGATTCCGCATGGAGGGCGTCCTCCACCTCCTTGAAGGCGATGATGATCGTCTGGCCGTAATTGTGGAGCGTTTCTTTTGCCGCGCTTTTCGTTCGTTCCATTTCGAATTTTCTTCGTCCCCCGTCAAAAAGGGGAGCGGTCAGGTTGCCGGCCAGGGTATTCAGCCAGTTGTTGAAAAGATCGCTTGGGGCATTGCCGCTGGTCTCGGCTTGAGCCGACAGGCTGATACGTGGAAAGCGGTCGGCAATGGCCGCGCTCACCCGCTTGTCGGCGGCCCGCACCCGAAAATAGGCTCTGCGGATATCAGGTCTTCTCTGCACCAGTTCCGCCGGAAGGCCGGTGTCCGGCAGCGGCGGCGGCGAAGTCAGGGTGCCGGGAACGGGTGGTTGAAAGGCTTGCGGGGCGCTGCCGGTCAGGATGGCCAGTTGGTGAAGAAGCAGCTGCCCGGCGGTTTCGGCGCTGATCATGTTCGCCTTCGACGTTTCAAGGATCTGTCGCTGCTGCAGCACATCCGTCACCGGGACCTGGCCGCTGCCGAACTGGTGGGTCACCAGGTCGAGATATTTTTCATTGGTTGCTGTTTGATCGTGCAGCAGTTCAATCTGTCGTTGCTGCTCGACCAGCCGGAACCATGTCGTTGCCACCTCCGCGGAAAGGGTCACCGCCGCAGCCTGCAGGTCTTCGCTCGCGGCAAGCAGGTCAAGACGCGCTGCCTGATCGACGGAACGAACTCTGCCCCAGAGGTCGATTTCATAGCTTGCGCCAAGGCCAAGCAGATAGGTTGTGGTGGTTTGCGTTGCCCTGCCGGAAAGTTTTGTTGAGTTGTGCACAAGCCCGGCCTCGCTCGTGAGCGCGGGCAGAAGGTCGGCGCCGCTTTTGCCGGCAACGGCCCGGGCCTGTTCCAGCCGATCCCGGGCCATCTGCAGGGAGAAATTGCCGGCCAGGCTTTTGTCCATTAATTCGTTTAATTTTTCATCTTGGAAGGCAAGCCACCACTTTTCCGGCAGGGGGTCGCGACCCGTAGTGCTGAATGAGCCGGGAACCGTAAGCGGCGGATTTTCGTTCATCACCCGTGTTCCGCATCCTCCGATAAAAAAAAGAACAAGGCAGAAAAGCGCGGCCGGCGGCAACAGGGACAAGAACCCGTTTTTTTTCATTTGTTTTTTTCCTGTCCGATGCTGTCGGAAACATGCCCGGGGGAAGGGGGGCGCCGGAGGGCCAGGATGCCGGCCAGGGAAAAACGAAAGACATGTTCGCCATAGGCCGCAATGTCGTCAATGTCGCAGGGGGTTCCCCCGTTTTTTTCCTTGGCGGGCAACTGCCTGATTTTCAGCAGATGAAAACACTGGCCGACGATGCTGGTGTGGCAGAAATGGACCTGCTGTTCGGAGGCTTCGGGGCCGAGGATCTCCCTGATAATGGCGTGGATGGCTTCCCGCTGCGGGTTGATCTCCTTTTGCAGGATCTCCTGCAAAAGGCCGGTTGGACTGGCCAACTCCTTGTGGATGATGGCAAAATCATGAAAAGCAGGGGACGAGATGCGTTTCAGCAGGGAGGTGATTCGGCCCCGCAGTCTTTCTTCCGCCGGTGCGCCGGGGGATATCCCGCCGTCCGGAGGGCAGGTTCTGAGGGTTTGGTTGTAAGCGTGACGCCATGCCTCTTTGTAAAGGTTTTTTTTGTTGCCGAAATGATAGTTGACCGCCGCCACGTTGGTTCCCGCCCTGCTGCAGATTTCGGCAATGGTGCCGGCCCTGAACCCTTTTTCGGCAAAAATCCCGCATGCGGCGCAAAGAAGCTGCCGGCGGGTGCGGATCGTATCTTTACGCAAATCTGTCATGCTGCTTTCCCCAGGTATATTTTGAAGCGTCTATTTTAAATGCATATTTGAAATCGTCAATGGTTTTTGTCGCGGATTTTGTTAAAGAACTTGTTTGCCGGTTCATGCTGCTGCTATAGTATTTTGTGCCGGCCGCGCCTGTCGGCGGGGCCGGGAATGTCGGCTGACAGGAAAAAATGTAGTCATTTCTGAAAAAAAACGGGATATGGCGGATATTTTAATTAAATAGAAACACGGTATTCCGGTTTTGCGGTGGCGTCATCCCGACAAATCGAAATTCGGAACTTTTGCCCAGGGAGCGGAAAGTGCGGAGATTTCGCGATATTTCCATCAGAACAAAATTTCTTTTCCTCATGAGCTTTGCCGCCTTTGTCGCGCTGCTTCTCATTTCCGTTTCACTGTATATTTATGAAAAGCGAACCGCTGAAAGATTCCTCGCCTCGCAGCTTGTATCCATGGCCGATATCGTTGCCTTTAACAGCGCACCCTCGGTGGCCGCCCATGACTATGTCGCCGTATCCGAGATACTTCGTTCGCTGCGGTTCAAGCCTGATATTGCCTCGGCAATCATTTCCGATCGTGAAGGACGCCTTTTCAGCAGATATGACCGGCAGGGGGAGGATGCGGCGAAAGTGGCGGTCGAGATGCGGAAGATGTTTCCCGATACAAAAGCCATCGGCGAGCAGTTGAGAAAAAACGACAAGATTATGCGCCGTTCCGGCGGCTATCTCCATGTGGTGCGGCCCGTGCTGGTCGACAGCGAGATGGTGGGCGCGGTTTATCTGGTCGACGACATGGGGCAGATGCGCAGACGGCTGCAGGTCTATGCTTTTGTTGTCCTCTGCGTCTCCGCCGTGACCCTGTTTGTTGTCCTGTTTGTTGCCGCCAAGCTGCACAACCTTTTCACCGCTCCCCTGCGGGAACTGATGCGCTCGATGCGCGATGTGACAACGGGACGGGAATATTCCGTCCGCATGGAAAAACAGGGCAACGACGAGTTCGGCATTCTGATTGATCATTTCAATGCCATGTTGAACGAGATCCAGAATCGGGATAAAAAATTGCAGGACTACAGCACTTCGCTGCAGAAAATGGTAGGGGCGCGGACCGACGAGCTGTCCCGGACCAACAAAGAGCTTGAACAGGTGGTTGGCGATCTGGAAAGAGCCAAGGCGGCGGCCGAGGCGGCAAGCAGGGCGAAAAGCGAGTTCCTGGCCACCATGAGCCACGAGATACGGACGCCGATGAACGGTATCCTCGGCATGACGGAACTGCTGCGCGGCACCGGGCTCAATAACCGCCAGCTCCGGTTCGCCCAGACCATTCAGCGCGCGGTTGATTCATTAATGGGGGTCATTAACGATATTCTCGATTTTTCCAAAATCGAGGCGGGCAAGCTGGAGTTGGAGGAGCATTCCTTTGACCTGCGCGAGCTGATTGAGGATACTGCTGAAATGATGGCCGAGGCCGCGCATCTCAAGGGGCTTGAGCTGATTCCCGTTATTCCGGCAGGCATGCCGCGGCTCTTTGCCGGGGACTCGAACCGGTTTCGTCAGGTGCTGGCCAATCTGCTGAGCAATGCGATTAAATTTACCGAAAAAGGGCAGATTCTGCTGCGGGTGGAAACGGTCGGTGAAAACGATGAAGACGTAACCTTCCTCATTGCCGTGGAGGACAGCGGCATCGGCATCAGCGCGGAGATCAAGGAACGCATATTCGACGCCTTTTCCCAGGCGGACAGTTCCACCACCCGGAAATACGGCGGCACCGGACTCGGACTGGCTATTTCCAAAAAACTGGTGAGCCTCATGGGCGGTGATATCGGCGTTGTCAGTGAACCCGGCAAGGGTTCCACCTTCTGGTTCAGGGTTGCCTTGCGCAGGTTGCCTGACGAGGTGCATGACGATGAACAGTTGATGAAAAATCTTCTTGGTCTGCGGGTATTGATTGTCGACGACAATCCTTTGAACCGGTCCATCCTGAAAAATCAGGTACGGTTATGGGGCATGAGCAGCGAAACCGCGGAAAATGGGAGCGAGGCCCTGGCAATGCTGGGAAATGCGCATGCCGCCGGGAGGTTCTATGATATCGTGCTGCTGGACTGGCATATGCCGGAGATGGACGGAATTGAGCTGACGGAAAGAATACGGGAGAAATACGGCAAAAAAAATCTGCTGCTGGTCATGCTCAGTTCCGCGCCGTTTGACGAGGAGGCGTTGAGGGCCGGCAAGGCCGGCATTGATTTGTATCTGACCAAACCGGTGCGGCAAAGTCTGCTTTTTGACTGTCTGATTAATTTGCTTGAGAAAGCGAGCCGAAAGGCGGTGGAAGCGGCGGATGACCAGGTTGCTTTTTCACGGGTGAACGTTTCTTACGGCGGGCGCGTTCTGCTGGTTGAGGACAATTTGGTCAATCAGGATGTGGCGCGCGAGATGCTTGGTCATATGGGGTGTCGGGTGGAGGTTGCTGAAAACGGCCGCGGTGCGGTGGAGGCCTTTGCCGGGCAGGAATTTGATCTGATCCTGATGGATTGCCATATGCCGGAGATGGATGGTTTTGCCGCGGCACGGGAAATCCGCAGACTTGAAGCGTCCCGCGGCGGCGAAAAACAGGTGCCGATTATTGCCCTCACCGGTGATGTGCAGCTGGGTATCAGGGATGAATGCCGCGAGGCGGGCATGAATGATTATCTGAGCAAGCCTTTTTACATGACGGACCTGCAGCAGGTGCTGGGGCGCTGGATGACCGGGCGTGTCGTGCCACCGTCAACCGGTTTTGCCGATGAGGAAAATCGGGTCCATGAAGATGGGAACGATCATTTCGTGCTTGACCGGGAAAGGCTGGATATGATCAAATCCATGAGTAGTCCGGATAATCCCGCTGTGCTTGACCGGATAATCGGAATGTACATGGAAAGCTCGCCGGAAATCCTGCGGGCGATTCACGGGGCCGTGCACAAGGGAGACGGCGCGGAGTTGGGCGAGGCGGCACACAGCCTTAAAACCAGCAGCGCCAATCTTGGCGCCATGGATCTTGCCTCCCTCTGTAAAAAGCTGGAGGATTTCGGCCGTGAGCAAAAGGCCGGAGAGGCCGAAGAGTATCTCGATCACCTGGACGCCCTTTATCAGGGAGTGGTTGATGCCCTGGGAAAAGAGTTGGAGAAAAAAAACGATGCATAAAACAGGAAGCGCCGAGGGGCAGCCCGTTGTCCTCATCGTTGATGATGACATGGCACAGCGGCTGCTCATGCGGCAATCACTCCGTGAAACCAGGCTTCTGATCGAAGAAGCGGCGGACGGGCGGGAGGCTTTGAACGTTTTTGAACGTATCTCCCCGGACCTGGTGCTGATGGATGTGAAGATGCCCCATATGGACGGGTTTGCCGCCTGCGCCGAGATGAGGAGATTTCCCGGAGGGCAGGACATCGCCATTGTCCTTGTCACCGGCCTTGATGATTATGAATCCATCAAAAAGGCGTTTGAGGTCGGCGCCACCGATTTCATCACAAAACCGGTCAACTGGCCGCTGCTTGCCCATCGGGTCCCTTATCTGCTGCGGGCCAGCCGGGCATTCCGCAACCTGCGGCGCAGTGAGAAAAGACTTTCCATTGCCCAGGATATAGCAAGTCTGGGCAGTTGGGACTGGGACAGGGATAAAAACAGTATCTGTTTTTCCGCGCAGATGTACCGCATTTTCGGTCTGGCTGCCGACCGGGACGAGGCGGATTATGAAACCTTTCTGGCCTTTGTCCATCCCGATGAACAGCATCTGGTCAAAGAGACGGTTCTCCGTGCCCTGGCGGAGAAGAAACCTTACAGCTTGGATTACCGGATCATCCCGCCGGACGGTTCCCTGCGCACGGTGCATGAACAGGCGGATGTGGTGCACGATGCCCAGGGAAATGTTGTCAGTATGCACGGGACGGTGCAGGACATCACGGCACGGATAAACGCCGAGGAAAAAATACGTTTTCTGGCTCACTATGATTCTCTGACCGGCCTGCCCAATCGGCAGCTGTTCCTCGAATATGTCAGTCAGGCCATTTTTACCGCCCAGCGGGATAACAGCAAGGTGGCCCTGCTGTATCTCGACCTTGACCGCTTCAAGCGCATCAACGACACCCTGGGCCACAGCGCGGGCGACAAGCTGCTGAAGGAGATTGCCAATTGCCTGGGCGACAGTGTCCGATCGTCCGATATTATCGCCAAGGCCAGTTTTACCAAGAAGCCGGGAGTCACCCTGTCCCGGCTTGGCGGGGATGAGTTCACCATTCTGCTCACCGCGCTGGCCGAGGAGGAGCATGCCGCCCGGGTGGCCCACCGTATTCTTGAGCTTCTCAGCCATCCCGTCAGAATCGCCGGACAGGAGGTCTATGTTTCCGGCAGTATCGGCATCAGCATCTTTCCCAGTGACGGCGATGATGTGGATACCCTGCTCAGAAACGCCGATGTGGCCATGTATCATGCCAAGGAGAACGGCAGGAATACCTTTCAGTTCTTTTCCGAGCAGATGAATAACCGGGCCATGGAACGATTGAACATCGAAACCGCCCTGAAAAAGGGTCTGGAAAGAAATGAGCTCATCCTCTATTATCAGCCGCAGATTGATCTGCGAACAGGCGAGCTTGCCGGGCTCGAGGCCCTGGTGCGCTGGCTGCATCCGGAAATGGGACTGGTGCCGCCCGGCATGTTCATCCCCATCGCCGAGGAGTCCGGACTCATTATCGCCGTCGGTGAGTGGGTGATATTCGAGGCCTGCCGGCAGGTGCGGCAATGGCAGGACGAGGGTTTGACGCCGATCCGCATGGCGGTCAATATATCGGGCCTGCAGTTCAAACAGCAAAGTTTGATTCCCGTCGTCCAGCAGGCCCTGCGGCAAAGCGGCATCGAGGCCCGATATCTTGAGCTTGAGCTGACGGAAAGCTCCATCATGCAGAACGTCGATCAGGTCAATGAAACCCTTATCCGGTTGAAGGAAATCGGCGTTAATCTTTCCGTTGATGATTTCGGTACCGGCTATTCCTCCATGAGCTACCTCAAGCGTTTCCCCCTTGATGCCCTGAAAATTGACCGCAGTTTTGTCATGGATATCACCACCGACCCCAACGATGCCGCCATCATCAAGGCGATAATCGCCCTGGCCCACAGCCTTGGGCTGAAAACCGTGGCCGAAGGGGTGGAAACCAAGGAACAGCTTGATTTCCTCCGGGATGAAAAATGTGATTCGATTCAAGGCTTTTTCATCAGCCGTCCGGTGCTTGCCTCGGATCTGGAGCAGTTCCTCAAGCCCGGTGGGAAGTTCTGTTAAACCACCAATTGCGCATATTCGAAAGATGAGATTGAAGGTTGGCCCTTGCATGAATGAACGTCAAAAGATAATCGCCATTTTCAGTGCAACCATCGTTGTCCTCGTGTCATTGGTTGCCGGAGGAAGTATTTATTTCCTCTATAAAACCGCGGTGAGTGAGCAGGGAATCAGGCTGTTGGAAATGACGATCAGCAGGGCGCGTTTGCTGGAGGCGCTGGATCGGGATCTTCTTTTTGCGGCAACGCAAAAAAAGGCCGAGGACGGGGAGGGAAAGACGGGACACGACGCCCTTCTGCATCTGTTGCAGAATGCGACGGAAAAGCCCGGTGAGGAAAATCGTCTGGCCACATTTTTTACCAAGGAAAACGAGCAGCGGGCGGAGAGCCTCGAATTTGTCGTGGCCCACAAGGTGGATGATCAGGTTTTTTTCATTAACTCCCGGGGCAAGGAAATGCAGCCGACCCCTTTTGCAAAACTTGCCGAAAAACCTATCGGTCAGGCCCTCTCCGGCAAGACAGGGGTCCGACAGGTGACGGATCATCTCGGCGTACCGGTGCTGGTGGCCTTCACCTCCATTAACGACACCGGATTCGGGCTTGCGGCCAAGGTTTCCATTGTGGATCTGCAGAGCGCCTTTGTCCAGGCCGGCTATTCTTCCCTGGTCGTTACCATCATCGTCTTGATGGTGGGGATCGTCATTTTGCTTGCCATTGTCAATCCCCTTATTCTCAGTCTTGAGGAGGCACGGGATCAGGCGGCGGCGGCAAACCGGGTAAAGGGTGAATTTCTGGCCAATATGAGCCATGAAATCAGGACGCCGATGAACGGCATCATCGGTATGACCGCCCTGGCCCTGGAAACGGATCTCAGCGATGAGCAGCGCACCTACCTGCGAACCGTGGAAAATTCGGCAAAAAATCTCCTTGGTTTGTTAAACGACATCCTCGATTTTTCCAAGATTGAATCAGGCCAGCTGGAAATGGAGATCCGCCCCTTTAATCTGCGGGAAACCATGGAAAACTGCATCCAGATCTTTGCCGCCCAGGCACATGAAAAAGGGGTGGAGCTCTTTGCCCATATTCCCGCCGACATTCCGGTTGATGTGGTCGGCGATCAGCTGCGACTTAATCAGATTTTGTTTAACCTGGTGAGCAATGCGGTGAAATTCACCTCTTCCGGCGAAATCGTCGTTTGCGTCGATCGACAGCAAGCGGCCGGTAATAGAGGTGACGGCATGTTGCAGCTTCATTTTACCGTGACGGACACCGGAATCGGGGTTGCCGAGGACAAGCAGGAGATGATTTTCGACAGTTTCAGTCAGGCGGACAGCTCGGTTGCCCGTCTTCATGGCGGCACCGGACTCGGGCTGGCTATTTCCAGGAAACTGGTGGAAATGATGGACGGCCGTATCTGGATGGAAGGAAATCCGGGGGGCGGCAGTGTTTTTCATTTTACCGCCTTTTTCCGCGAGGGAACCGCGATCAGCGCGCCGGCCGTCTTTTATGCCGATACCGATCATTTTCCCGTGCTGGTGGTGGATGATAACGAAACAAACCGTTATATCCTGAAAGAGATACTGCGGGGCTGGAATTTTCCCGTGGCGGAGGCGGCCTCGGGTGAAGAGGCGCGGCGGGAAGTGGAGCGGGCCTTCCGTACAGGCTATCCGTATCGCCTGCTCATACTTGATTTCCGCATGGGGTCTTTAAACGGGCTGCAGCTGGCCGAGGAACTGAGCACCCAACTGGGTGAGGCGATGATGCCCTTTCTTCTCCTTTCCTCATCAGTGGAACGGGGGATCTCCAAACGGTGTCAGGGCATGCCGGGATGCTTTTTTCTCATGAAACCTTTCAAAAAGGATGAACTGGCCCACTGTATCCAGGCAGCCATCAGCGGCAAAAAGACGGACACGAAAAAACGCCTGGTTGCGCCTGTCTCGCCTGCGATGCGGCCGATTGATGTGCTGCTGGTGGAGGATCACAAGATCAACCGGGATCTGGCCCGCCTGTTGCTTGAAAAAAGAGGGCATCGGGTTATTGAGGCGGAAAACGGTATCGGCGGTCTGCAGAAGCTTGCCGAAATGCACCATGATCTTGTTTTGATGGATGTGCAGATGCCGATCATGGACGGTTTCACCGCCACCAGGATCATCCGTTTCTGTGAACGGGAAAAATTCGCGGAAGCGCTCAAACTGTACCCCTTTTTGGCGGATAACGGCGGCGAGCGGATGCTTGCCGGGATTGCGGCGAATTCCGCCGGACGCCGGATTCCCATTGTCGCCCTCACCGCCCGCGCCATGCAGAAAGACAAGGAGCAGTGTCTGGAAATGGGCATGGATGATTTTCTGACCAAGCCGTTTAACGCCTCTGCCATGTATGACGTCATCGAACGACTGACCGGCAGCAAGGGCAGCGGCGTGAACGGCGGCAACGGCGGTTTGCTTTCCAGCCGGCCGGTGTCCGCGGCGGAAGTTCTGGAAAATGTGCGGGAAAAACTGCGGAATGAGTATAATCTGCAACCTGAAAAAATCAGGGATATTCTGCACAGCACCGTGAAAAATCTTGAAGTGCATCTGGTGACCGCCGAAGGGGCGCTTGCCGTGGGTGACCTGGAATCCTTGGGGTTTGCCGCCCATGGCATGAAGGGTATCCTGCTCAATTTTTCCATGGATGAGCTTGCCGAGCTGGCAAACCGTATTGAGCTGGCGGCCATGGACCGGGCTGCCGCCCCGTTTGCGGAAATGGTTGCTGATCTCAGGCGCGGCCTGAATGATTTTTTTACGGGTTGATCATACGCTGATTTTATGAAAATGTCCTCTACCTCACTCCCGCCCGCATCTCCCCGCATGCTCAGGATTAATATCATCTTCGGCGTGAGCATCGGCATACTGCTGCTTGTTTTTAACTGGTGGTCGTTCCGGGAGATGAAATCCGAGCGGGTCCGCTATCACACCTTGCAGGAAGTGATTCTCTCGCTGGGAAAGGATGTCAATGGCGCGATTCTCGAGGAGCGTCGCATTCTTTCCTTTCTGCTTGATCCGGACACGGATATCCCTCTTACGGCGGATCGCCCTGATTATGCCGGCTTAATTGCCAGGTACAGGCCGTTGGCCGATCATGCCGACAGTGAAAAAGCCTTTGATGAATTCGCCGACGCCTTGCTGCTGTTGGAGAAAAATCGAACGAAATCTTTTGCGTGGCGGGATCGTTTCCTGCTTTTGAGGCAGGAAAACTCCGATGCGCGGCTGAATAGCTCCGGGGTGCGGGCCGATTCGCCGGCGGAGGAGCGGGAAAAGTTGCGAGCCGCGGTCATGCAGAGTTTTTTTGACGTCCGGCAAACCCAGCAGGATTTTACCACCGCTCTTGTTGATTTCAGTAAGAAAAAGAGCCTCGCGGCCGATCAGATTCTCGGCCGCAGCTGGATGGCGGTGGTTGTGGTCAGCATCGTCATGACCTTCATTTTTATTGTTGTCTCCAGGAAGTTAATCGGAATTTTCGAGAATGCAATAAACGACCGGGAGGAATTTTTTGCTGAAATAAAAAATTCTCATCACCAGCTTGATCAGATATTCAACACCGCCGGAAACGGCATGGCGGTTATCGACAGGGATTTTACGATCATCAAGGTCAATGATATATTTTGTGACCTGATTGGAAAACAGCGCGCAGACGTTGAGAAGATGAAATGTTACGAGGTTGTTCCCGAAGCGAACTGCCATACCGAACACTGCCCTGTTGCGCTTCTCCGGCAGGGTTCCGGCAGGGTGGAGTATGAAATCGAAAAGCAACTGGCCGACGGCCGGCAAATCAAGTGTCTGCTCCGGGCCACTCCCTGGTGCGACGACCAGGGAGGATTTTTAGGCATCATCGAGGATTTTCAGGATGTCGGCCACATTCGTGAAGCCCAGAAAGCGTTACGCCTGGCCAAGGAAGAGGCGGAGGCCGCCAATGCCTCCAAAAATGAATTTCTGGCAAACATGAGCCATGAAATCCGCACTCCCTTGAACGGCATCATGGGCATGACCGAACTGGTGCTGAACTCGGACTTGTCCTCCGACCAGCGACGATTTCTCGAAATGGTCAAGACGTCGGCCCATCGTTTGCTGGATGTGGTCAACGAGATTCTTGATTTTTCCAAAATCGAGGCTGGTACCTTTGAAATTGAACACATCCCCTTCAGCCTTTCGGATGTTATCGGCAATTCCCTGCGCATCCTCTCTTTCAAGGCTCATGACAAGGGGTTGAAGCTTACCTATCAGATTGATCCGGAACTGGTGGATGGATTTATCGGCGATCCAGGTCGTTTACGGCAGGTGTTGCTGCATCTGGTGGGCAACAGTATCAAATTCACCAATGAGGGCGAGATCACCGTTGCCGTCAACCGGGCGGGAACGCCCGAAAGAGGAATTGAGGGAAAGAAACATGGTGCCCGCGACATCTCCCTGCACTTCAGTGTTGCCGACACGGGGATCGGTATTCCCCGTGACAAGCAGAAGATCATTTTTCAGGCCTTTAATCAGGTGGATGGGTCGTCGTCACGCCGTTACGGCGGCACAGGTCTTGGCCTGACCATCTGCGCCCAGCTGGTGGGGCTGATGGCCGGCGAACTCTGGCTGGAAAGTGAATCCGGCAAGGGGACGACCTTTCATTTTACCCTGCTGCTTCAGGCCCAGGCGCGTCAGGGCAAGGTTGTCGAGCCGGTAAAAGTCGGTGATCTGGGGGCCATGTCTTTTCTGCTGGTTGCCGACAATGCCGCCGGCCGCTTTGTCCTCAAGGAAATGATCGGCGAATGGAACAAAGGACTGCATGTTGCGGAAAACGCCGATGTGGCCCTGGCAATGGCCAGGGAAAAACATTTCGATATTATCCTGCTCGATTCCCTGCCGGCCAATGAGCATGTTTTTGATCTGGCCGAACGACTGCGCGAAATCGTGAAAGGGGCACGGATGATCATGCTTACCGCCACCGGACAGCGTGGTGACGCGTTGCGCTGCAAGGATGTCGGGATTTCCTCATACCTGCTCAAACCGGTGAGCAAGGCCGAACTGCTGGAAGCCATCCGCACCATTCTTTCCTGCGCGCCGGAGGATCTGGCCAACATGCCCCTGGTTACCCGTCATTCAATTCGGGAAAATCAGCAAACTCTGCATATCCTGCTGGCAGAGGATGAGGAGATCAATCGGACCCTGGTGGTGGAACTCATCCGCTCCGAGGGATGGCGGATTACCACGGTGGAAAACGGCCGCCAGGCCCTCGACGCCTTGCGGGAAGATTATTTTCACCTGGTGCTGATGGATATTCAGATGCCGGAGATGGATGGTTTCGAGGCCGTTGCCCGGATTCGCAAAAGAGAAAAGCAAAGCGGCGGCCATCTTCCCGTCATCGCCCTGACCGCGCATGCGCTTGTCGCCGACCGGCAGAAATGTTTTGACGCCGGCATGGACGGTTATGTCTCCAAGCCCGTTCACCGGGACAGTTTGTGTCGTGAGATTGAGAAGGTTCTCGGCAAGGATCTCAGCATGAAATCCGTTACCCTGACGCCGAAAAGAAAAGGAGCTGAATTCCTCGATTACGATGCCTTTCTTTATGACAACTGTAACGGCAAGGTGGAACTGGCCAAAAAACTGCTCAGACATCTCATTCATGTCAGCGGGCCCCAATGGCTGCAGGATGCCGAGGCGGCGATTGCCGCGGGGGATGAGGTAAAGCTGCGCAAGGTCTGCCATTCTCTCAAGGGGACGGCCGCAACCGTTTGCGCCCATTCCTTTGCCCGCTCAGGGGCGGAATTGGGCAGGCTGGCCCGGGAAGGAAAAATGGAAGAGACCCCTAACGGCCTGGAGCAGTTGAAGAAAGAGTTCAACCGTATCCGGCAATGGGCGCAGACAAGTAATCTGGATCTCTTGTGACACCGTGTTCCTTGATTGCCGCAATGGCAACTTTTGCCGTGAATGCAGATGAGTGCGTTGTGTTCTTTTTGTCATGTTTTTTGCTCCTTTTGTGTTTTTGTTGAATTTAACGGACTGGAGCAACCTTTTTACGTAACGTCCTGTCCAAATTTCCCGGACCGGCGCTCCGGGTCCGGTCCTTCGTTTCTGCCGAAAGTATTCTTGTGCGTCAATTGAACAATTAAATATTCCTCATTTCCGTATTTTCCTTGCACATTATTGCCCTGAATGGAATAACGCATTATATTCCAATTTCATATCCTGAAATGTGAAACTTTCTTAGGTATAACAACATGTTCCGTTTTATTCATGCTGCAGACATCCATTTGGACAGTCCGTTGAAAGGACTGGAAGCTCATGAAGACGCTCCGACGGAAGAGATACGGGGCGCGACCAGGAGGGCTTTCGACAATCTGATTGACCTTGCCATCGACGAGAAGGTCGATTTTGTTCTGATAGTCGGCGATCTTTATGATGGTGACTGGAAGGATTACAACACCGGCCTTTTTTTCGTCAGTCGCATGGGCAGACTGGCGAAAGCAGGTATTAAGGTGTTCATCGTTTCCGGCAATCATGATGCCGCAAGTCTTATTACCAAAAACATGCCCTTGCCGGACAATGTGACGCTCTTTTCGCCCGGAAAGCCTCAATCAAAAACCATTGATCATCTTCGCGTTGTCATCCATGGCCAGAGTTATTCCGTAAAGGCAGTCATCGATAATCTTGCCGCCGGGTATCCCCAGCGTGATTCAGACTATTTCAATATCGGCCTGCTCCATACCTCTTTGACCGGACGGGCAGATCATGAAAATTACGCCCCATGCAGTGTAAGTGACCTGAAAAGCAAGGGATATGACTATTGGGCCTTGGGCCATATCCATAAACGGGAAGTTGTTTCAGAGGAGCCGTTGATTATTTTTTCAGGGAACATTCAAGGGCGTCATATCAAGGAGACAGGCTCAAAAGGCGCCATCTTGGTGACGGTGGAGGAAGGCAGAGTCATTGACGTTGAAGAGCGAGAACTGGATGTACTGCGCTGGGCAATCTGTGACGTCGACCTTTCCGAATGCGAGACGACGGAAAATATATACGCAGCAGTGCGGGCCGCCTTTGAAGGGGAACTGGCGAAGGCAGACGGCAGAACCCTGGCCGTACGTCTCATCCTTACAGGGAAATGCCCTGTACATGCCCAGCTCCTTGAGCGGACGGGACCATGGACCGAAGAATTTCGTGGCATTGCCGCAAGCCTTGGCGATGTGTGGCTGGAAAAGGTAAAGTTTAACACAAGTCGGGAAGTGAGCCTTGAGGAAATTATCGGCGAAGACTCGCCCATTGCCGGCCTGATCAAGTCCATCCGGGAACTCGTACTCGATGGCGAGAACCTCACGGCGTTGCTGCCGGAACTGGCAACTCTCAAGGCCAAGTTGCCGGCCGAGATATACGGCAGCGAAGAACCCTTTCTGGAAACCTCCCCGGAAAAAATCGCGGAACTTCGTACAGAAGTCCGGGAAATGCTCATCTCCAAACTGCTCCGGCATGGAGGTGCAAGATGAGGCTGAAAAGTCTTGATCTCAAAGCCTTTGGCCCTTTTACCAACCGGACTCTGGAGTTTGACTCCAGGGAGCCGGGACTCCATATTATCTTTGGTGCCAACGAGGCCGGCAAAAGCAGTTCACTCCGGGCACTCAAGGCCCTGCTCTATGGCTTTCATGTCCAGACTCCCGATAATTTCATCCACTCCTATGACCAGCTGCTGGTCGGCGGCTGCCTTGAAAACAAAGACGGGAATGAGATTTTTTTTCAGCGCCGCAAAAAACGCGTGGGAGATCTTCTTGATGCGGCGGGAAACCCCATGGACCCGGATGCATTAGCAACATTTCTTCATGGCGTGGAGCCGGCAATCTTTGAGTCCCTGTATGGCATTGACCACAACCGTTTGGTTGAAGGGGGAAATGAAATTTTGTCGCAAAAGGGTGAAATCGGTCAGGCGCTCTTTGCGGCCGGCGCTGGGCTTTCGTCCCTCAAGGCGGTTATTGATCAACTGGAACAGGAAGCTGCCGGCCTCTTTAAGTCCGCCGGGCAACTGCCGGAAATCAACAAGTCCATCAAACAATTCAAGGAGCTGCAACGAGAGGCCAAAGAGGCCAGTCTTTCCTCAAAGGAATGGAAGGACCTACAGGAAGCCTTGAAAGAAGCTGATTCAGCGCGGGCCCGCCTTGAAGACACACGGGAGGACAAGAACAAGGAACTGCGCCGCCTTGAGCGTCTGAAGCAGGCTATCCCTGAGCTTGCCGAGCTGAAAATGTGGCGGGAGCGTTTAGGAGACCTGGGTGAGGTGATCTCCCTGCCGCCTGATATCCGCGAAAAGCACCACCAGGTGGAACAGGCTGTCCGTGAGGCAAGGATCCAACTGCAAAACAAATCCGACCGCTTGCAACAGCTCGGCAATAAGCGCAAGGACATCTCGCTCAACAGGGTTCTTCTGGAAAATGCCGAGTTGGTGGATGATTTTCACCAGCGTCTGGGGGAATACCGGAAGGGCCGGCAAGACAGGCCTGAGCGCAACGGCATGCGGATCAATCTGCGCAAGGAGGCAGCTCAGTTACTGAAACAGATACGACCGGATCTGTCTTTGGAAGATGTTGAGCAACTGAGACCGATGCTTATCAAGAAACGAACGGTGCAGGAGTTGAGCGCCCGCTTTGCAGCGATTCATCAGCACGAGATGCAGGCCAAAAAGCAGAGAAAGGCCGCGGAACAAGAACTGCAGGAAGTGAGAAAGGCTCTTGAGGCCATGCCTGTCACCAGGGATACTCATGACCTTAACCTGGCCGTAAAACCGGCTCGCAAGGCGGGTGATATCGATGGCCGGATAGACAATGCCCGAAATACTGTTGAGCAGGGCAAGAAGGAATGCCTTGCTGAACTGAAGCGGATTGGCCACTGGTCAGGAGAGCTTTCCGCGCTTATGGAATTGCCCCTCCCCCTTTCCGAGACTGTGCGGAAATTTGAGCAGGGCTACAGCGAGATACGTGATGAAAGGCGTGTCTTGGAAAAAGACCGAAAGAATTCAACCTCGGAACTCAAATCTGCCATGGCTGAGCTTAAAAAGCTCGAATATGCCGGAGAAGTCCTTTCAGAAAATGATTTGACCAGGACGCGGGAAAATCGGGAGCAGGGCTGGCGGCTCCTGCGGAGGCAATGGCTTGACAATGAGGATGTGTCGGAAGAAAGCCGGGCTTTTAATTCTGAAAAACCACTTCCTGAGGCTTACGAAGGCCTGGTTCATCTGGCAGATGTCATTGCCGACAAACTTCGGAACGAGGCTGACAGAGTGGCCGGTGCCGCCAACCTCAAAGCCCTGGTGGACCAACATCAAGAAAAATTAGCGGAGTGTGAAAAGGAAGAAAACGACCTTGATCAGCGTGCGGAGAACATAGCTGGAGAATGGTCCCGAATATGGGAGCCGCTAGGGATCAAACCTCTTTCTCCCAAAGAAATGAGCGGCTGGCTCAACGCCATGGAAAAGCTTCGTTACCGGGTGGGAGATCTTCTGAAAAAGACAACGGAAATCGCAACCGAGAACTTGAAAAGGGGAGAACTGCGACAAAAACTTTTCAATGCGCTTGAGAAAATCGCGGCCAAGGGGATTCCCGGCGGCGATGCCCTCGGCCCGATTCTTGTTTTTTCCGAGGACTTACTGGAAGAGATTGCTCGTCAGAAAACGGAAGTGGAACGTTTGCAAGAGCGGCAAAAAGAGGCAAAGAAAATTTTTGACAGGTCGGAAGGCGACTTGACTGACGCCCAAGATTCGCGGGCCTTGTGGAAGGAGCAGTGGGAAAAAGCGCTCTCCGGACTCGGCTTGCAAGGGGAAATTTCTGTTCATGAGGCCAACGATTATTTCGATACCCTGCAAAATTGTCTGGACAAGGTGAAAGAGGCAGGTGATCTGCGAAAGCGCATCGAAGGGATAGATCGAGACGCGGACGAACTGAAAAGAGAGTTGCAGGCAGTCCTCCGGAAGGTTGACCCGCTCATGTTGTCATTGCCCCTGGATCAGGCGATTCTGCAATTAAAGGCCGCACTCGCCCGGGCCCTCAAAGACAGCATCCGGCACGACCAATTGACCGAGGAGTTGGAAATTTTACAGGATGAGGTGTCGGCGACGGAAAAAATCCTCCAGGCAGCCAATGAGCAAAGGGCTGAACTCATGAAAATTGCCAAATGCGAAAAGGCGGAGGAACTTGGGGGGATTATCGGCAGGTTCGAGAAATACCGGCAAATTCAGGAGAAGATTTCAGTAATCGAGGCCACCTTGGCCAAGATAGGAGCCGGGGCAGGTGTTGACGAACTTACCAGGCAGGCGGCAGACGTGGATGCCGACGAATTGTCTGGTCATATAACTTCCTTGCACCAGGAGCTGGAAGAGAAAATTAATCCTGCGATTAACCAAATCTCCCAGGAGATCGGGGAGATAAACACCAGGCTGAAGTCAATGGATGGCAGTGCCAAGGCGGCAGAGGCCAGGGAAAGGATGGAGCGGGAACTGGCCAGGATGAGGCGTCTTGTGGAAAGGTTTACCAGGGTGAAGCTTGCCTCCAGGATTCTGCAGCAGGAGATTGAGCGTTACAGGGAAGAAAATCAGGACCCGGTGATGCAGATCGCGGGAAGATATTTTGAGGCCCTTACTCTGCGCTCCTTTGCCGGGCTGAAGGCGGATGTGGATGATAAGGGGGAGCCGATCCTGGTGGGTATCCGTCCGGACGGCAGGCTGATAAAGGTAGAAGGTATGAGTGACGGCACCCGTGATCAGCTCTATCTGGCCCTGCGTTTGGCCACTTTGGAGTGGCGGATGAAGACAAGTGAACCCATGCCGTTTATTGTCGATGATATTCTCATCAACTTCGATGACGATCGTGCACGGGCCACACTGAAGGTTTTGGCTGATCTTGGTAAGAAAAATCAGGTCATTCTCTTTACCCACCACCGCCAAATAGTTGAGGAGGCTGGAAAGCTGGGGGGCAAAGCCGGCGTAGAGGTGCATGAGTTATAGAGTTCAATGCAATGCATGTGGGCGGAGATGGATTTCGTCCGGATCCGGGTTCATAAAAAGGGAGGCGGAGTCAGCACGCTGGAGATTGCCGGATAAACGGCGGGTTGTTTTTCGACAATCATCGATTTCAGCTCGACAATAATGTCGGAAGAGAAGCGCGGAAAACGGATTTTCAGGAGTCATTGCGCATGGCGATGATTGCTTCTTTTTGTATACTTCTTTTAAAATCAACATGTTAAGATTTTCTATTGCGTGTTGGCACGGCTGTTGAATAATGGGATAAAGCAAAAGCGGAAATCAAAATCACTTTTTATGCCATTACTCAATTACAAGGAGGCAACAACATGAAAAAAACAATCGCAGCAATCGCACTGGCAGCAACAATCGGTCTTTTCGGGTTTTATAATGCAGACGCACAGCGGGGTCCCCAGGGTTGGGGCGGTGGTCCGGCGGCAGCCGACTGCATGAAGGCGCAACCCATGGATGCGGAAACCAAGAAAACCTATAATACCTTCATGGATGCAACTGTTGATCTGCGCAAGGATATGTTCAGTCTGCAGGAGCAGATGCGGGCCTTGAGGTTTGCCGAGAACCCGGACCAGAGTGCGATCGATGCCCTGGCTGATCAGATGTTTGATCTGCGCGGCCGGATTCAGGCCAAGGCTGAAGAACTCGGCTGGCAAGGCGGCGGCGCCGGTTATGGCTGCAATTTTGATGGCAACGGCCCCTGTGCCGGGATGGGGCAAGGATGCGGCAAGGGCATGGGGAAAGGTTACGGACGCCATTGCCGGGGACCGGTAACCGAGCAGAACTAAATCATTTTTCACTCCTTTCTTTTTCTTCATCTTCTCTCCTCCAGGGCAGCCCGTCCGCTTACGCGGACGGGCTGCCCTTTTTTATTTCAAAATGGCCGCATCCCCATGCTTGATAAAATATTCTGTTTTTTTCCGTACCTCTCTTGCCCCGGTCGGCTGAAGCGGGTGTGCGGGACTTGCAAAAGTTCGGCAAGTAGGATAGAGAGGGGGACTGAATGCGTTGACCGTTACCGGTTTTGAGCCTGCGAGGAATTTTCTTGATTCCGGGGAAAAAGCTTTTCACCGTTAACCGGCAGCCGTCAACCGGAAACATTGTGGCCCCCTGATGAGTGATAATTTTTTAGTTCCTCTGCTCACGCGCCTTTGCCGCCTGATCGATCAGACCAATCTCTGGATCGGCCGAACGGTCTCCCGGCTTGCCGTGCTCCTTGTGCTGGTGGTTTTCGGCAACGTGGTGCTGCGCTATCTCTTCCACGCAAGTTTTGTTTTTCTGCATGAACTTGAGTGGCATCTCTTTGCCCTTATCTTTCTCTTGGGCGGCGGCTATACCCTGCTCAAGGAAGGCCATGTCCGGGTGGACATCGTCTACCAGCGCCTGGGCGCCCGCAGCCGGGCCTGGATCAATCTTGCCGGCGTGTTGTTGCTTCTGCTGCCCGGCTGCTGGCTGGTCATTGCCACGGGTGTGCCTTTTGCGGTTTCTTCCTTCCGGATGGGGGAGGGGTCACCGGATCCCGGTGGCATTCAATTTCGTTTCGTCCTGAAATCCATCATCAGTTTGGCATTTTTGCTGATCGGCCTGCAGGGGGTGTCACTCGGCCTGAAAAGCGTGCTGCTGCTCCGCGGTTGTCCTTTGGAACAGAAAAATTGCAGGAATCCGGAGGAGGCTGCCGGCGATGTTTGCTGAGTTTCTTCCCCTTTGGATGTTTGTTGCCCTGACCGTTTTGCTGATGGCGGGATTCCCGGTGGCGTTCACCCTGCTCGGCACCTCCTTGGTGTTCGGTTTCGTCGGTTTCGGCTGGAATTTTTTTAATCTGCTTCCCTTGCGCATCTGGGGGATCATGAACAATTCCACCCTGCTGGCGGTGCCGCTTTTTGTTTTCATGGGGGTCATGCTGGAGCGATCGGGGCTGGCGGAGAGGCTGCTCGACACCATGGCTCTGATTTTCGGACGCATGAGGGGAGGGCTTGCCGTTTCCGTGGTCATGGTCGGTGCGCTTCTCGGCGCCTCAACCGGCATTGTCGGGGCCACGGTGGTGACCATGGGACTTCTTGCCGTTCCCGCCATGTTGCGGCGGGGGTATCAAAAGGAGCTGGCCTGCGGCACGGTGGCTGCTTCCGGTACCCTGGGGCAGATCATTCCCCCCCAGCATCGTTTTGATTCTGATCGGCGACATCGTCGGCGTGCCGGTGGGCGATCTTTTTCTGGGGGCCGTGCTGCCCGGTCTGGTGCTGGTGGTGCTCTATGTAGCCTATATTGTTGTCTGGGCGTATCGAAATCCCGCGCAGGCTCCCGCCGTTGTGCGTGACGAGGGAGGACCCGGGGCGAACCGGCTGCGGATTGTCAAGGCCCTGGCACCGCCCCTGGTTCTCATGGTGGCTGTGCTCGGTTCCCTTTTTGCAGGCATTGCCTCGCCCACCGAGGCCGCCGGCGTCGGAGCGGTTGGAGCCTCGCTTCTTGCCATGGCTTCGGGCCGATTCAATCTGCGCATGGTTGACCAGGTCGCCCGTTCCACCATGCAGCTCACCTTCATGGTCTTTATCGTGCTGGTGGGCGCCGCGGCATTCGGCCTGGTCTTCCGCGGCACCGGCGGTGACGGGCTGGTCCGCGAAGCGCTGCATTCGCTGTCCCGGGGGCTTGGTCCCTGGTCGGTGCTGGCCCCCGTCATGATTGATCTGGGGATTGATCCGGTCTGGCTCTGCATCCTGATCGCGGTCAATCTGCAGACCTCCTTTCTAACCCCTCCCTTCGGCTTTTCCCTTTTTTATCTGCGGGCCGTTTCTCCGCCGGGAGTGACAACCGCCCATATTTACCGGGGGGTGATTCCCTTTGTGCTGCTGCAACTGACCGGACTTCTGATTATCGCCCTTTTCCCCGGACTGGTCGGTTTTTTTTCTGTGAAACCATGTCGGACCGGCGGGCGAATTCCGTTTCCTTTTTTTCGTCAATCACCTTTCATATTGCGCTTGCATAAACAGGGGTGGTAGTGTAACCATGATGTTACAAAGTAGCGTTTTTGCCCTGTTTGGGTGAGTGGATTGAAAAGTCAAGAAATGATGGCCGGGTGAAGATTCCTTGCCGACTGATGAGAGGAAAAAAAATGAATGTTGCACACCATGCGGGAACACACGATTTGTTCCCTGACGGCAGGCTTGCTGAAAGATTTCCCGCCGAGAGGCTGAGCGGAATTTCGTCGATGATGCTCACCATCCGTGATCTGTCCATGACGATGATGGATGCGACCCTGCTCAACATCAGCGAAACCGGCCTCGGTGTCGTTATGCGGCAGGAACTGGCCGTCGGACAGATGGTTGCCGTTTCCTCGGTTCGGGACGACGTCATGCCGACCAAGGCCGTGGTCATGTGGTGCAGCAAGGAAAACAAGGATTGCCGCGTGGGGCTGAAATTTATCAACGCCTCCTGAAGCTGTTTCCCATTGGGAAGTCAAAACCCGGATTTTCGTAATTAACATTGCGGAAATTTGGGTTTTTTTTTGCGCGCTCTTCTGTTGACTTGGCGGGATGAGTCAATTAGTCTTTGAGGGGGCATGTGAAAAAAAGAAAGAAGCGCACGAACTATGGAACGACGTGAATTTCTGCGAAAAACAGCAACAACCGCCCTTGCCGTTGCCGGCGTCTCGACATTCGGCACATCAGTCGCCCGGTCGGAAGAGCAGGCATTTCGCTGGACCATGGTCAGCACCTGGCCACCCAATATGCCCGTGTTGCAGACCGGCGCCGAACGCTTCGCCGAACGGGTGAAAGAGATGAGCCGGGGCCGTCTGCAGATCCAGGTCTTTGCCGGCGGTGAGCTTGTTCCGCCGCTCGAAGTCTTTGATGCGGTTTCCGGCGGCACGGTGCAGCTCGGCAGCGGCGCCTCGTATTACTGGGCGGGAAAGGTCCCTGCCGCCCAATGGTTCACCTCGGTTCCCTTCGGACTGAATGCCCAGGGCATGAACAGCTGGCTCGGCAGCGGCGGGCTTGTGCTGTGGGAGGAGATCTATGAACCGTTTAATCTGATTCCTCGCCCCTTCGGCAATACCGGCATGCAGATGGGCGGCTGGTTCCGCAAGGAAATTAAGGGGATTGATGATTTCAAGGGGCTGAAGATGAGAATTCCCGGACTTGGCGGCAAGGTGGTGGCCAAGGCCGGTGGGACGGTGGTGCTGCTTCCCGCTGCTGAGATATTCACCAGTCTGGAACGAGGGGTGATCGACGCCACCGAATGGGTGGGGCCCCTGCACGATCTGCGCATGGGATTCTATAAGGCCGCTCCCTATTATTATTATCCCGGCTGGCATGAACCGGGCAGCTGTCTTGAGCTGCTGGTCAACAGGCAGGCCTACCTCTCCCTGCCCCGGGATCTGCAAATAATGATCGACACGGCGGCAATGGAGAACAATATCTTGACCTTAAACGAGTTTGAGGCCGGCAACGGCGCCGCCTTAAGCGAGCTGGTGGAAAAACATCAGGTGCAGCTGCGCCGTTTTCCCGATCAGGTGCTGGAAAAACTGAAAGTCATGGCCGCGGAAAGCCTTGAAGAAGAGGCCGGCAAGAATCCCTTGTCCCGCAAGGTGCATGATGCCTTTAAAAAAATTTAAAAAAGATATAGGCAGTTGGGGGGAAGTGCCGGAAAAACCCTATTACCAACTCATGGCCTGAAAACTGGAGCAATATGGAGCAGCCCGCCGAGACAAACATTTTTGTCCATTTTGATTCCCTGCGAGACAGTCTGAAAAGGATTGTCTTTGATCAGGACGAGGCCGTTAATGATGTGGTTGATGCCTTTATTCACCTCAGTTACAAACCGGTTGACACCCCGCCGAAGGCTCTCTTTACCTTTCTCGGCCCTCCGTCGGTGGGTAAAATTTTCTTTGCCCAGACCCTTTCCTCCTTTCTCGAGGGCTATTCCGCCTTCAAACAGTTCGATATGGAGCAGTACAGCGATCCGGACAGCGGGGCCCTGCTCTTTGGCCAGAAAATGACGGTGGACGGCATGGTCGAGGGTGATCTGTCCGGTTTTGTCAAGGAGCATCCGAAGTCGGTCATCCTTTTTGATTCCATTGAAAAGGCGGATAACCAGGTGCAGCTGGCGCTGTTGAAACTGCTCACCGGCAGTGTTCAGGAAAGCGGCCTTGATTGCAGCGAGGTGATCGTCATTTTCACCTCAACCCTGGCCAGTGGTTTTTTGCAGGATCGAAAGTATCGGGCGGACTTGAAGGACAACAAGCCGCGCGCCCAGGCCCTGGTGATGGATGCCATTGCCAGGGAACGGAAGGTGGTGTTTGATTCGGTCCAGTTCTCCATTGCCCCCAAGCTGCTTGCCGTCCTTGCCCGCAGTTTTATTATTATTTTTCAGCCGCTCAGTCTCGATACCATGGTCCGCATCGGCTCCGAAGCCCTGGCCGGCCATTCGGATCAGTTTGCCGAGGTGAGCGGCATGAAGCTGGCCTATCACGATTTTGACCGACTGGTCAAGCTGTTGACCCTTTCCTTTGCCCCCACCATCAGCATCAAAAAGGTGAAACAGAAATTGCCGGATCTGCTTTTCGCCCGGATAACGGATTTTGTCCGCGATCAGCACAAGTATCCCCAGCACGTGCTGTGCAAGATTTCCAAACAGGCGATTGCCTTTGTTGATAAAATTTACAGCGATAAAGAGAATCTGTTGCGGCAACTCTTCAAAAAAAATGAAACGCTGGATATCAGCTGGAAGGAATCATGGCGCGGCAGGACACTGACCTTGACCATCAGTCGGGTGGAGCTGAAAAGAATGCCCCAGTCACCCGATCTGCTGCGGGAATTGCTGCCCATCATCGAATTTTCCGACCTTGCCTTCAGTGATATTGCCGGCAATAAAACGGTGAAGCAGAATCTGAAACAGGTGGTGAGAATCCTTAAAGGGCCGGAGCTGCTGAAGAAATTCCGTATCGACATGCCCAAGGGCATGCTGCTCTACGGTCCGCCCGGTGTGGGTAAAACCATGCTTGGCAAGGCCTTTGCCCGTGAAGCGGAACGGCCCTTTGTCTATGTGTCGCGCAGCGATCTTTTTGATCCCCACTATATCAAGCACGCCTATGCCAAGGCCCGTGAATATGCGCCGAGCATCGTTTTTCTCGACGGCATCGACGTCAAGGGTTTGATTGACGGCGGAGTGTATGCCTCCATGCCGGACGAACAGCTCATCCTTGAACTTGATTCCCTGCCGACGGATCCGGAGGAATCGGTTTTCACCATTGCCACCGCCCAGAAAAGGGAAGAGGTAAGTTCCCGGGTCATTGCCCCCAACCGTATTGACACCTTTGTCGAGGTCCCGGAGCTTGACCGGGATGCAAGGCGGTTTTTCATTGAAAAGATTCTGGCCAAGCCCAATGACGGCAAGATCAACGTGGAACGGGTCATCCGCTATATTTCCGGCATGAGCGGCTATGATCTGCAGCGCATCGGCAAGGAGGCCTCGCTCCATGCCATTCGGCACGGACTGGAGGCCATCACCGAGGAGATCCTTATCGAACAGATCAACATCATCAAATACGGCTACAAACTGGAAAAGAAGCATATCCGCAACCTGGAACAGGATCTCAAAATCACCGCGTTCCACGAGGCGGGCCATGCGGTGCTTTCCCACCTCCTCCTGCCGGACATCAAGATAGAGCAGGTGACTATTGCCCCCCGGTTGAAGAGCATGGGGTTCATTTCTTACAGCATCGAGGATTTTCCCGGCAATATCTGCCGGGACGAGGTGTTCAACAATATCTGCGTCCTGCTGGGCGGAAGGCTGGCCAGCATCCGCAAATTCGGTCCCAAGGGCGATGACACCGGCGCATCCAATGATCTCGAGGTGGCGACCCATCAGGCCTATGCCGCGGTGGCGAGTCTCGGCATGGATAAAGAGATCGGCTATGTGCATACCGACACCCTGTCCCAGAATGTCTGCAAGCAGATGTTTCTCGTCCTGGTGGAGGAGCGGGTGATTCACTGGATGCGGGAGGCAACGGTCAGGGCGCAGGAGTTAGTCGATAAACACTGGAAAAAGGTGGAGCAGTTGGCCGAAATCCTCATCCGCCAGGAGATTGTCGACGGCGCCGAGCTTGAGCATATCATGAAGGGCGTGACGGAGGGGTAAGGTGAGAGACCAATGAGCGCCACGTTCCGCTGCGAATCGATTTCCTGGAAAAAGGTCTCCGTCCTGACACGACGCCTACGGATTGTTTCAACGATGAAGCCGATGATTACATGCCGGTCACTGCGGTCAAAAAACCTTGCATCATGCTGACCGGACCGTTGGCGGCGAATGCAGCCGCAAGGCAGACACCTGACCAGATGCCGATTGACAGGGAAATGCCGCCCATCAAGGCTATGCTGCCCATTGCTGCTTTCTCAAGGACCGCGACGTTTGCTGCTGCTTTGCTTCGTGTTTTGTTGATGGCTGTTGCTTTCATTTTATCCTCTCCTTTGTTTGTTTATAATCCCGTCAGTGCGGTGAAGAAACCGATCGTCATTGCCCATGGACCGCCGCCGGCAACCAGGCCGCCGATGATGCAGGCGGTCGACCAGAGGCCGATAAGAGCAGGGACCGCGCCGAGAGTGCCCAAGGTGCTCATCATTGCCTCAAACTCGGCCTGGTCCCGAGAGTTTGTCTGGATTCTCTGTTTGGTTTTTATTGCTGTTTTGTCCATGCCCGCCTCCGGATTGTGTTCATCTGTCGTCTGCCTGTTTTTATTGCCAGTTTCGTGCCATGAGATAAAGTTGTTTTATCCCAACAGGTTACGAAGGAGTGTCCCCTGATTTGTGCCAAAATGACAAAATCCCATGCCATTATGGCATGGATGCTGTCCGTGACTTTTTTGCCCGTGCGGTGGGAGGGGATCTTGTCGGCAAGGTTTGGAGAAATGAGGCGGCCGAGGGTGTGGAAACCGGCGATGCTGTGAGGTTGGCATGCCGAGGATCAGGCATTGGGCTATTCTTTTATGAAGAATACGGGAGGGAAATGGAGTGGAGCATCGCCCCTGATGCGGGAAAAGAGACGGTGGCGTCACCGTCTGTTGCGAGGCCGGCGGATGCGGCGAAGGCGGCTGGGCAATTACGTAATCGAAAGGGACACAATAAAACGGGTGCCTTGAGCCGGACTGCTTTTTACCTCAATCCGGCCCTGATGTTCGCGGACAATGGCCTTTGCTCCGGCAAGTCCCAGTCCGTGACCTTTGCTTTCCTTGCCTTTGTGAAAGGCATCAAAGATATAGGGGAGGTCATCGGCCGCGATTCCCGGGCCATTGTCCCGTACCTCTACCATCACTTCATCGCCGTTTTTTTTGGTGGTGATATCGATTTCCCCTTTTTCCTGAACAAATTTAATGGCATTATCCAGCAGATTTTCAAAAACCCGCTGCAGCTGTTTGCCGTCGCCTTTGATCAGGCCGCTGAAATTATGATTGGTGCGAATAACAATCTTTTTTTCCGCGGCCCGTGATGCATGTCGCCTGATGAGCTGGTCGAGCAGCACCGCCAGGTCGATATCCGTCATGTTCAGGGTAATGTTATCCGTGCTTTGGCGTGAATATTCGAGAAATTCCCTGATTCTGTTTTCCAGTTGCGCGCCGGCGTCGATGATGGTTTGAAAGTATGTATCAATTTTTGCCTCGTTCATTTCGCCGTGATGGGCGCGCAACCTTTCCATCAGTCCCTGCATGGCGATAAGCGGCGACTTCATGTCATGGGCCACCATGAAAAGAAAATTGTTTCTTTCGCGCAGCAGCGCTTTTTCCCTGGAAATGTCCTCAATAACCTCCAGATAACCGATAAAATCGCCTTCCTGATTTTCAATGGCGGCGGTACCGATCCTCACCGGGATATGTTCTCCATGGCGATTGATCAGTTCCGCTTCAATGCCGGTGGCCGATTCGCCCAGATCGCGCACGGTCTGCAGCGGGCAGTCCGACTCGCACAGGCTGCTGTTTAAGATCTCGTGGCAGGGACGGCCGAGCGCCTCCTCTGTCGTATAGCCGGTCAACGTTTCCGCCCGCCGGTTGAAACAGGTGATCTTGAGATCGGCATCCATGGTGACCATGGCCACCGGCACATTGTCCAGAATAAAGCGCCGGAATTGCTGGGCCTCTTTTTCCGGGAGAGGGGTGCTCATCGTTTTGTCTCCTGTTCCGACAATAATCTCTGGTTCAGCTTGGCATTGACCCGGATGGTCTGGACCAGCACAAACAGCAGGGGCGCCAGCAGGATGAAATAGGGCGGGGAAAAAATATCCAGCAGGCCGGTGTGGATTAAGCCCTTGTCAAGAAAGAACATGCCGAAGACCCAGAATGCCACCCCCGGGCAGATAAGGGCGTATGTGGCGGGGCCTGCCGCCGGTTCGCCGCCGTTTGCGGACAGCGGGCAGCCGTGAATGAATTCCGGGAAATAGTTGTTTTGCCGCATGACCTGGTAGCCGAGCAGGCCGAAGAATATCTGCAGGGAGATGATGCCGCTGCCCAGAATAAAATAAAAGGCCGGGCCGAATTGAGTATGAAAAAGCAGGTGAAAACCGTGGGCCAGACGGATGACGGTTATGCCGAGCAGGGTCAGGATCGGAATGAGGATCCAGAGGCTGGCGCTTCCTTCGCGATTGATACCCTTTTCCAGCATGGCATGAAAGCCGAGCACCAGATTTTTGACGGCCAGCAGGGCGGCGATGAGAAGAAAAAACAGGGCGCAGAAGGCTGATATTGCTACGAGAAGCCGGTTTTCGCTCATGGCCGCCGGAGCGGCAAAACCGACGGCGTTCATGGCAAAGGCAAAGGAGGAAATCATCTGGGCCAGGGAATTGTTCAGGGTGTGGTTGAAATGGCCCCGGAGAAGCAGTTTGCTGTAGTAGCGGTAAAAGATGCGCAGGCTGTAGATGCCGGTGACGAAAAAGGCGAGGAAGGCAACGGGGAAAAGATATTCGACCACGCTCCACAGGCCGGGCACCAGCATGGCGCCGAGGACGAACATGACATTGATGGTCATGGTGAAGGTGAGCGGCAGGGCCATCAGGCTGATTTCATTGTTGCTGTGGAGCATGGCGCGGTAGTGCTCGGTTTTTTTGTAGCGGTTGAATTCCCGTATGTTCCAGACCAGCATCCTGATATGGCGGAAGGCGAACCAAAGCATGCCGAGATACCCTGCGGCGCAAAGGAGGCGGATAAGCGGGCTGCCGTCCAGCAAAAGGGGGCGCACCGCGTCAAAGGTGGCGATCGGCGTGTCCGGATGGGCCGCCATGAACATGAAAAAGATGAAAAAGGCCACGGTCAGGCCGCCGTTGCCCAGGGCGGCCAGGAAATAAAGGGGAGAGTAATGTTCATCCAGGTTTTTTTTCATGAAAGAGTTTGTTCCTTGGTGTGATGCGTTCCGGCCATGCGGCCATGTTATGTATTGACAACGTTTGTGCGGCTGTCATTCATCCGGGCCGCGGAAGAAATTAACCATGAATTGGATGAGAAAGACAAGACAGTAGACCGCCAGGATAACGGCGGCCCAGTCAAGAAACCCGCTTGTGTGGCGCAGCAGCCAGTCGATCATTGCAGAATCCTCTTTATTTTTTACAGCTTTCCGCTTCAGCCTCCATGGTGAATATGCGGGTGATGGCTTCCTCAATGGAGACTTTCCGGTCGAACCAGAGGCGGAAGCAATTGGCCTCAAGACCCCATTCGGAGTGGGTCAGTGCCAGTTCCGCCCTGATCTGGCCGAGAAATTCCGCCAGGTCCTGTTCGGAATTCGCCTCGGAGTAGATCATGTAATCGCAGTGCTTGCGAAACAGCATGATGGAGCCGTCGTATTTTTTGCGCGGTTCCTGGAAACAGGCAACGGTTTCCTTCAGCCGCTGGCCGATTTCGTCGTGCACCTGGTTGGCGACGATAAAGCCGTTTTCCTGCTGGAATTTGCCGAATTCCTTGAAGTTGATAAGCTGCAACTCAAAGCCCCGTGCGCCGGTTTCCCCGAGCAGCTGCAGGTCGTCGAGGACAAGCAGATAACGGTAGTTGTACAGTTCAGTCAGGGTGTCGCGGAAAAAGGAGTCGCGGCGGAAATTTTCGATTTCCTCCATGAAGCCGGCGGTGGGATACAAAGTCGGCGGCGCCGTGATCAGATCATCGCCCAGCCGGGTCAGGGCCTCCACCGCCTGCCGGTCAAGATGGCCGCTTGCCGCCTCCTGGACGACAATCTGCAGGGCGATTGCGACCGGCAGCGGTTTCTTGTAAGGTCTCTTGGCGGTCATGGCCTCGAAGACATCGGCCACCGAGGTGATGCGGGTCAGCATGTCGATCTCGTCTCCCCGCAGCCCGAAGGGATAGCCACTGCCGTCAAGCCGTTCATGGTGGCGGAGAATGATGTTGGTGATGCTGTCATCCGTCAGACGTTTGGCAAAGAGCTTGGCGCCGATGAGGGGATGATACTGCATGATGCGCCGGTCCTGGACATTGAAAAGGTCCGGCTTGAGCAGGATATCGTCGGGAATGGCGGTTTTGCCGATATCGTGAACCAGCCCGGCCAGTTCGAGGATTTCCAGATCCGTGTCCGGCAGGCCCATGACGCAGCCGATCCGCCGGGAAATCCGGGCAACCCGGGTCGTGTGTTCATAGGTGGGGTAATCCCGGTTGGCCAGCACCTCGCTCATGATCTCAAAGAGATCCCTGATGAGCATATTCGTGTCATAGCTGAGTATGCGATCCATGTATTACCCCGCTCGCCGGGCCGCCCTGTTTTTTTGTTTCAGGGTGTGCACGGCGGAGTTCGCAGCTTTGCAACCAGGTTCCGGAGTTCCGGAATGGTGCGGTGAACCTGTTTTTTTGTGATGCCTGAATATGCTCATGCAGTCCTTATTATCAATGAACGACAAAAACGAACTCGAGGTTGCGGGGGGTGACAGGTGAAATGAATATATGCGCAAAATAAGAAACCGGGGTCGTTGTGTCAAGTTAAGAATTTAATTAAGCTCTATCTTGTGCCGCTGTTCCTCCATGGAGTCCACCTGACGATTTATCAGGTCATCCATCCGGGCGAGATAGATTTCAAGCGGTTGCCGCATCAGGGAGGCAAGCCCCACCCGCAGATCAAGTATCTGGATGTCGCGGGAAAGAAGAGGGGACGACAGCACTTTTTCCGCATCATCATAGCGTTTTAACTTGATCAGGGCCTTGGCGCGGTTGACGGTCACCTCGGTGCCCGAATTGCCGATGCGGCTGAGCAGTTCTTCGGTTTTATCGGGACGGTTACTCGCCAGCAGAATGCGGGCCGCATGTTCGTGCATGGAACCGTCGGCAGGCAGCAGTTCGAGCAGGGAGTCACCTTTGTCCCGGAAGCCGAGGCGCATATAAAAATTTATCAGGCCGAGAAAGTCGGTCATTTCCTGGGTGAGTTTCCAGGGGACTGATTCCCTGAGGGCCAGGTAATAGAGGTTTTCATTCCAGCGCCGCAGGCCATCCAGGTCGTTGAACCGGTAAATGTTTCGCGGCGCCTGTTCGAGGAGGTCGCGCCACTGGGCAATCGCCACCGGTTCCATCACCTGATGCAGATGGACCTGGAAGGTGGCGAGGCGGCCGGCAAGTGATTTGTTGCCGTAATCAGCCGGAAAACGGACTTCAAACTGGTTGACCCGGCCGGCCGTCATGCCCTGCATGCCGGCATCGAAATCAGCCAGCAGGGTACCGCCGCCCAGCACCGCATCCTGAAAATAGGCCTCGGTTTCCGGCTCCATCCGGCCGTCGATGATGCCCTTGCAGTCGTATATGATCCGGCATCCCGGCGCGGCCACCCCGCGTCGCTTGAACTTGTAACAGGTGATGGGGCGGGCAAGGAACTTCTCCACCTCAAGGTTGCCGGCAAATTTTTCGGCAAGCCGCGTCAGGCAGCCATGGGCCGCCTCATACTCCTCCAGGGCGAGATAAATACGGGAAAGCATCATGTCCGTTTCCGGGCGGCAGGCAACGGCGTCGAAATGGGAGGTAATGAAACCGGCAACTTCAAAAAGCCTCGTGCCGGTAGCCACGTTTTCGGCAAAATCCTCCCGGTTGAGGCGCCAGATGATGCTCATCTGTTCTATTTCGTCGGCGGTCATGGAGTCAGTTGCGAAATCACGGCAAAGAGACTGGTAGGCGGGTTTGGTGATGGGAGTCGGGACAATGCCGTGACTGCCGGGGTCATCGAGCATCGGGATGCCGAAAAAGAGGTGAAGTTGCTGGGAGATGGAGTTGCCGTCGATACTAACCTTGCCGGCCTTGACATAGTCCAGTGTTTTCTGGGCCTGGGCAAAAGATTCCCCCGGCAATCCGAAAAGGGAAAAAAGCTCGACGGTGATGCCGGCCCCCTGGACTTGCGCAATCACCGCCGAGAGTTTCTCCGGGTCAAGACCCTTGTTGATTTTTTTCAGCACATCCGGATCGGCTGATTCCAGCCCGAAGGCAATGGTGTGGACACCGGCTTTTTTCAGCAGGGAAAGCAGATCCCCATCAATGAGGTTATATCTGGTCTGGCACCAGAAGGTGATTCCCGGCACCTCGGTCAAGGGCCTTTGGCGGTCAAGGGCCCGGCCAAGGGCGGGAAGCACGGTTTCCGCCTCGCCCCGGCAGAGGATGTCCGCCTCGCTGAAGTGGTGCAGGGCCAAGGCCGGCATGAAGGTGATCTGCGGGCCGCCCAGCACGACAAGGATTTCCGGCAGAATATATTTGGCGTAACGGGCCCAGACCCGGACACGGTTGATGTTTTCCTCGTAAACGGAAAAGCCGAGCACCGAAGGCCTTTCGTTGAGCAGGGTTTCCCGGAAAAGCCGGGGCGAAAGGGGGCTGCCCTTGTAGTCGCCTAAAATCGTCCCCGGATATCCCTGTTTGCGAAGGCCGGCCAGGGCGTAACCCTGGGAGAGGGGGATGGTGTCGGGGGAATCAATGGTCGCCCATTCATTGACATGGACAAAGAGAAATCTGCTTGCATTTGTTTGCTCTTCTGCGTTCATCATTTGACTGCTCCTGCGACTGTCACTTTACCGTGAAAACAGGCCGCGGAGATCACGGTAAAAGATTCAATTTCCGTTTCTTCTCAGGAGTCCGCGGCAACGGTTTAGATCGTATCGCGCACTACCTTAGCCTGCGAGGCAGCGCTTGTCAATTCGCATTGACAAAGAATCCGTTCCAGGATACACCAAAAGTATCAGCTTGATTGGAGGGTGACCTCCGGCTTCTTCTTTTGGGTAACATGATGCCCCGATTCAGACCCCTGGCCATAATCAGTCATCCCCATTATCTTCTCCATGACACCGGCGGCGGAGAGCATCCCGAGGTTGCCGAGCGTCTTGTCGCCATCCGTCGCCGGCTGGAAAAGAGCCCCCTTTTTCCCGCGATCAGGGAAAAAACGGCAAGGACGGCAGAGAGATCGGACATCCTTACGTATCACGATGAGTCCTATCTCTTCCGGCTGGAGGAAACCGCCCTGCGGGGGCAGACCTACATCGATCACCCGGACAACCAGATCTGCTTTGAGTCTTTTGATTCGATCATGCTGTCGGCCGGCGGCTGCCTGACCGGCATTGATCTGCTCGAACAGGGTGAGGATCTTGTCTTCTGCGGCGTGCGGCCCCCCGGCCATCATGCGGAGCGGGCCATGGCGCTGGGTTTCTGTTTCGTCAACAATGCGGTGATTGCCGCCCGCTACTGGCAACGGCGCTACGGCAGAGAAAAGATTGCCGTCATCGACTGGGACGCCCATCACGGCAACGGTATTCAGGATGCCTTTGAGGAGGACCCCTCGGTTTTTTACATCAGCATCCATGAACACCCCACCTTCAGCTTTCCGGGAACCGGCTACGCCGAGGAAAAGGGATTGGGCGCGGGAAAAGGAACAACTCTGAACGTGCCGCTGCCGCCCGGAGCCGATGATGGCGTGTTCCTGCAGGCCATGAAGAAAGTGGTTGAGCCGGCCCTCGATGGATTCAGGCCGGAGAGAATCATCGTCTCCGCGGGATTCGACGGCCACCGGCTTGATGACATGTCGGGCCTTGCCTACAGCACGGATCTGTACGGGCTTATCGGTGAAAAGATGGCCGGGATGGGGCAAAAATATTGCCGGGGCAAGGTTCTTTCCATTCTTGAGGGAGGCTATCATCTTGATGCCCTGGCCGCCGGGGTTGAACAGTATCTGCTTGGTCTGGCAAAATAAGGAGCACCACATGTACATATCACGACACATGAAAACATCGCCCGTCACCGTCACCCCGGAAACATTTCTGCCGGATGTCCGGGCGCTGATGACCAACAATAAATTTCGTCATCTGCCGGTCGTGGACTGCGGCAACCGGCTGGTGGGCATGATCACCGACCGGGATCTTCGTTCAGCCTATCCTTCCTCCCTTTTGCCGGAGGAAAAGCGGACGGCCATTCTGGCGGAGGTGGCGAACACCCTGGTTTCTTCCGTCATGAGCACTGATGTTGTCTTCCTTACCCCGCTGTCGACCCTGGATGATGCCCTGCATTATTTTTACCGGGATAAAATCGGATTACTGCCGGTGATTGACGAGGAAAAACGGGTGATCGGCGTCTTTTCCGTGCAGGATCTGATGAAGGCCTATAAAAAATTGTACGGCATCGGTGATCGTGGCTCCGCGCTGATTGCGGTGGTGGATGACGGCAATCCCAAGCCGCTCACCCGCATTGTCCGGGTACTGGAAGAGCAGAACGTGCGTTTTTCCCGATTGACGCGGGCGCAGAACGAAGCCGGTGATAAAAATATTATCTATCTCCGGGTGCATACCTTTAATCTCAGTAATGTCCACCGGGCATTAAAGGAAATCGGCATGCAGATTGTCGCGCCCGACGTTGCGGGGGGGGCATCGGAACGGCCTCTCTAGAAGGCATGCCCTCTTCAGCCCCATGCACAGATGAAAAACATTTCACCCGAAAAAATATTCGTCGGTTTAGCCGTTGTCATCGTCCTGATCGAGAGCGGCCTGATGTATTTCCTGGATGCTTTCGACATGCCGCTGGGTCCGACGGCTCTCGGCCTGCTGGATTCCCTGCTCCTGCTCATTTTCCTCGTGCCTTTCATGTATCTGCTTGTTTACAAGCCCTTGCAGGAAAATATCCGGCAACAGATCAAGGCCACGGCAAGGGCGGAGGAAGCTCATGCCCGGCTGCTGTCCGTGCTGGACAGCATTGACGGCATTGTCTATGTGGCTGATATGCGGACCTATGAATTGCTTTTTGTCAACAAATACGGCAAGGATATTTTTGGCGACGTCACCGGCAGGATCTGCTGGCAGTCATTGCAGACGGGGCAGAAGGGGCCGTGTTTCTTCTGCACCAATGACAAACTGGTCGATGCGGATGGGGAGCCGCAGCTCTACAGGTGGGAATTTCAAAACACGGTGAACGGGCACTGGTATGACATTCGCGACAGGGGCATGGGCTGGATTGACGGGCGGCTGGTGCGCATGGAAATTGCACTGGATGTTACCCGACGGAAAGAAAATGAGGAAAAAATCCGCCAACAGAACATTTTTCTCCACAACGTGCTCGAATCCCTTCCTTATCCCTTCTACGTGGTGAACACCCGCAGCCATGAAATCGAACTGGCCAACAGCATGGCGAAACTGGAAGGGATCGAGCCGAAAATGAAATGTTTTACCGCCACCCATAAGCAGGACAAACCGTGCGATTCCGCCGAGCATCAGTGTCCGCTAAATCTGGTCATGGAGAAAAGAGAGCCGGTTATTGTCGAGCATATTCACCGGAACGCGATGGGCGATGAAGAGTATGTGGAGATTCACGGATATCCCATTGCCGATGAAGAGGGCAATATCACCCGGATGATCGAATATCAGATCGACATCACCGACCGCAAGAAAGCGGAGGCGAGGTTGCATGAATTATCCGTGACCGATGAGCTGACCGGCCTCTATAACAGGCGGGGGTTCCTGCTGCTGGCCGAGAAACAGGTACGGATCGCCGACCGGCAACCGGGGGAACTTTTCATCCTCTATGCCGACTGCGACCGGCTGAAGATGGTAAACGACGGTTTGGGCCATAAGGTCGGGGACCAGCTCATCAGGGAAACCGCCGATGTGTTGCGCGACACCTTCCGGCAAGCGGATATCGTCGGGCGGCTGGGAGGGGACGAGTTTGTGGTGATGATGGTCGACGAATCGGGCCGGGAAACGGAGTTCACCGTCAAGGAGCGGCTTCGTCGGGCCATTGCCGAAAGAAATGCCCAGCCGGACCGACTTTACGAACTGTCAATCAGCTACGGCATTGTCCGCTATGATAAAAGCAATCCCTGTTCCATGGAAAAGCTGCTGCTCAAGGCGGACCATTTGATGTATCGGGATAAATCGGCGGGTCGATAAGCAGGTCTTGGGTGGGGCATTCAGGCGGGTTCGGTCGGCAGCAGGATGGTAAAGGTCGCGCCTTTGCCCGGCTTGCTCTCCACCTCGATCCTGCCGCCATGCCTCTTGATGATGCCGTAACTGACGGAAAGACCCAGGCCGGTGCCCTTGACCGTTGGTTTGGTGGAGAAAAAGGGCTCGAAAATTTTGTCCATATCCTCGGCTTTGATGCCGATACCCGTGTCGCCGATGCGAATGGCGATTTCTTTGCCCCTGTTTTCCGTGGTGATGGTGACTGTCCCTCCTTCTTGGCCGATGGAGCCGCCGGCGTTATTTAAAACATTCAGGACAACCTGCTTGATCTGATCCGTCACTCCCTTAATTTGCGGCAGATCAGGGCAAAATCGTTTTTCCACGATGATTTTTTTCTGCTTGAACTCTTTTTTGACCAAAAGCAGCATGTCGTCGATTGTTTCATGGATGTTGACCGAGGTCATAATGCCGCTGGTCGGCCGGTTGAAGCTCTGCAGGTCCTTGGTCAGCCTGGCGACGCGGTCGCATTCCTTGATGGCCAGTTTCACCATGGCCATGTTTTTTTCATCCATGGCCTGACGCTTCAGAATGCCCTCCAGGACGTTGCGGATGCCGTAGATGGGATTGTTGAATTCGTGGGCGATGGAGGCGGAAAGTTTGCCGATGGCCGAGAGCTTTTCAGCATGCAGCAGCTGGTCATAGGTTTTTTCCAGCGCCTCGGTCCGTTCCCTGATTCGCTCCTCAAGTTTGTCGTGGGCTTCCTGCAGTCCCTCCTCGGCGAATTTTCTTTCGGCGATTTCTATCTGCAGCCGGCGGTTGGTTTCGGTCAGCTCCGCGGTCCGCTGCGCGACGTTTTCCTCCAGGTATGCCTTATGGCGTTGCAGCTCATCTTCGATACCGGCGCGGTTGGCGATTTCCTCGGTCAGTGAATTGTGGATTTTGACGAGTCCCTTCTCCATCTTGCCGATGTAAACATAAAACAGGGAAAAAAGAAGGCCCAGCACCGCCATGCAGACAAAAATCAGGATGGCGAAGACCTGCTGCTTGGCCACCTGGTTGGTATAGTCCCGGATGGCGATGATTTCGCCGATATCCTTGCCGCCCACCACTTTGAGCGGCGTGAATCCGCCCCGGTATTTTTTGCGGTCATAATTGATTTTAAAGATCAGTCCCTCTTTCTTCTCATGGGGCATCAGGATGTATTCGATGATCTTCGGGGGCAGGGTTTCCATGGTGCGGGCAATGATGACATGGCGGGGAATTTCGTCCCAGGTTCCCTGGCGGCCCGATATCTTCTGCCCTTGCTCATACATCTGCCGGTTGAGATGGCGTGTGTTGACCAGAAAGAAGAAATCATAGCCGAGAATTTCCTTCATGGCGGGAATGATGTACTCAATCTCCCGGCCCAGCTCAATATAACCTATCACTTTATTGTTGACTCTCCAGGGATGGACGATGCGCAGGGTCAGGGTGCCGAAGGGGCCGAGTTCAATGCCGTAGGAGCTTTTCTTGGTTTCCGCCGCTTCATTCAAGGTGAAGCGGTCGATGGTGTCGCCGTAGCTCGATGGTTTGTGCACCCGGAGAAAGCAGGTGCGGTCAAGGTTGTGAAAATAAAAATGGGTGACCTGATGTCTCCCCCTGATGTCCAGCATGATTGACTTGGCGTTATTGTATAATTGCTCCCGGTTGCGGGCAAGAAAGGGATGGGAGAGGTTCGGGTCGTTCATCATGAAATCCATGAAGATGCCCAATTGATCGGCCTCGGTGCGCAGGGTGGCGTGAAAGAGCTGCTCGATGCTGTCGAGCTGGATTCGGACGGTATTGTCAAACTGGTGGCGCTGCAGAAAGAAAGCGATGAAAATGGAAAAAACAAGAAGAAAAAGCAGGGCAAAGGCAAGGGGCAGAAGAATCGCCTTGCGTATCCGCACATTGAAAGGTTTTGTCATGTCTTCCGGGTTCACGGGCCGAGAGCGCCGGCGATTTTTTTCTGAACGGCGTCCATCAGATCCTGGGCCTGGGTGAAGTCCGAATGCAGACGCAGTGTCTTCTTCAGGTACGATTCCGCGGCTTCATATTGGCGCTGGATGAAGAGCAGGTTGGCCATGTTGTAATTGACGATCTTGTGTTGCGGATCAAGCTTGAGGCAACTGAGATAAAATTCCCGGGCCTTGTTGAAATCCCCTGATTTTCTGGCGCGCAGCCCGAGTCGGTTGAGGAAATGGATGGTTGTTTCCTTATTGTCGTCTTCCAGCTTGTGGCTGAAAAGCTCATCCGCCTCATCCACCAGCCCGGCGTCGATGTACCCCTCCACCACTTCCTTGATGAGATCCGGGTTGTTTTTTGCCAGCCGCACGGCTTCGTCGAGGTGGGTGCGGGTTCGGTCGATGTCTCCTGTCTGGGTGCAGGCCCGGGCCAGGCCGATATGGATTTCAAAGGTGTCGTTCACCACCTTGGTCGCCTTTTCCAGGTAGACAGCCAGGTTGACATAGTCCAGCCGTGATTCGTAGATTTCAGATAAGGCCAGCAGGGAGCTGATGAACTGTTCTTCGATAATCAGGGATTTTTTGAAGTTGCGCTCCGCCATTTTCTCATTGCCGAGCTGCTGGTGGATGAGCGCCATGTAATAGTAGGGCAGGGCGCTGTCGATGCGTTCGCGGCCGGCGGTTTCAAACTGTTCCATGGCCGGCTGGTATTCGCTGTTTAAGAAAAAATATTTTCCCCGGCTGACCGCCTTGTCAAAGGCGCTGGGATTTTTCCTTGCCGCGATGGCCTTTTTCAGCAGCATCTGCAGCTGACTGATGTTGGGAGGCTTGAGCAGGTAGTGGTCCACCTCGGCCTGCACCGAACGCATGAAATCAGTCCGGTTGTCGGCGCCGGTAACCATGATGAAAGGCATGTCGTAAAAACTTTTTGATTTGCGGATAAGGCGCAGCAGTTCCAGGCCGTTCATTTCCGGCATCAGGTAGTCGCAGAGGACCAAGTCGATGGTGCCTTCCTGAATTATTTCCCAAGCCTTCAAGCCGTTGACGGCGCTTCCATAATTATGGTAGCCCAGTTCGATCAGCATCGACTCGAGCATTTTGCGCATGGCCTGATTGTCTTCAACAACAAGTATCTTGGATTGATCGCCGTTCATGATGTTTTTTTCGATTTTGCGGGGAGTTGCCGACACTTCTTTTATAATGCCTGTATTGATTCGGCGACGCAAGAATAAAAAAGATCGTGCGCTTTGGAAAATTGTTAAAAAACAACCATCACGAAACCGAGCAATGATTGCAATCCTTCCTGATTTGCGCTTAGATAAAAGAATCGATGCTGTTTCATATGAACGGACGCGAGAAAAATCGGAACCCATTCCCCCCCACTTGAGAAGTCGATGCCCTTTAAAAAAAGATTTTTGATCATACCGCTCATCATCTTTTTTTCTCTTTATCTGCCCTTTCTTCTTTATCAGGAGATAAAGAAGAAAACCATCGAGGAGCACAACCGTCAACAGATGGTTTATGCCAGACAGGCAGCCCGGGGCATCGAAAATCTTCTTTCCCGTTTTGCCAGGGAGCTTGCCTATATTGCCGCTTTTGACGACATTGTTTCCTTGAACGCAAAAGGCGAAGAAATGATGCGTTTGTATTATGAAAAAAACCGGGATGAAATTCTCGGCATTTCCCGGATGAATGGGGCGGGTCGTCTTATCCATACCCAGCCCTCTCATGAAAAGGTGATCGGCACCGATCTCTCTTCCCAGAAGCATGTGCGGGAAATAATCCGCAGCCGGCAGCCGGTGGTCAGTGATGTCTTTACCGCCGTGCAGGGCTATCGCTGCATTGCCTATCATGTGCCGGTCATGCAAGGCGAAACCTTTGCGGGCAGCCTCGCCATCCTGATTCCTTTTACCAAAATTGCCGGTGATTATCTGGATACCCTTCAGTCACGGATGGCCGGCCGCACCATTATCATCAGCGAGGAGGGCGTTGCCCTCTACTGCAGTGAGCCGGGACAGGCCGGCAGAAATATCCGGGACATCTTTCCCGCATCCGCTTCGCTGCAGGCGCTTTTTAGCATGATGCTGACCGGCGGCGAGGGAACAACGGCTCTGCGTTTTCCCGCCGGGGAAAGGGACAAGGAGGATCCGGGTATCCATCATGCCGTCTATACCCCCGCGGACCTGCATAACACCTTCTGGTCCATTGCCGTCACCACCCCGGAAAAAAGTGTGCTGGCCACCATGCGCGGCTTCAAGAACAAGCTTTTTTTTCTGCTTGCGGTATTGGTTGTCGCAACCGTTGCCGGTTCATATTTTATTTTCAGATCCTGGGTCGGCGCAAAAGAGGAGGTAAAAAGGCGAAAGGCGGAAGAGGCCTTGCTGGAAAGCGAAAGAAATTACCGGATGCTGATTGAAGGGGCAAACAGCATTGTCCTGAAATGGGACACCGACGGCATGATTACCTACCTTAATCCCTTCGGGCTGCAATTTTTCGGATTCAGCCGGGAGGAGATAATCGGCAAAAATGTCATGGGCACCATTGTGCCGGAAACGGAAACCACCGGTCGCGACCTGCGTTTCATGATTGAAGACATCATGACAAACCCGTTGCAGTATAAAAATAATTTTAACCAGAACATGAAAAAATCGGGTGAACTGGTTTGGATATCCTGGACCAACGAGCCAATCGTTGATTCCGCCGGCAGATTCGTTGAAATCCAGAGTATCGGTAATGACCTGACCGCCCTGAAAAAGGCCGAAGAGGCCCTGCAGGAGAGCGAAGGCAAGTACAAGATGGTGGCCGAGGCAACGTCGGACGTCATCTATGAATATCAGGTTGATGAACAAAGGTTGAATTATGTCTCACCCCATTGCGTTGATATCCTCGGTTACACCGCGGAGGAGCTCATGGCCGATTACGGAGGGGATGATTTCGTCGTTGCTCGGGATGATGTCGATGAGGTGCGCCGGAAAACCAGGGAAATATTTGCCGGCAACGGCCTTACGATGAGCCGGGAATATCGGGTGATCTGCAGGGACGGCGGTATCAAATACGTGGCGGACAGCGCCACCCTGATCCGGGATGAAATGGGCCGGGTACAGAGGATCATCGGTTCGCTGAAGGACATTTCCCGCCAGAAGGATCTTGAGGAGAAATTGCGTCGAGCGGAAAAGATGGAGGCCATCGGCACCCTGGCCGGAGGCGTGGCCCATGATCTCAACAATATTCTTTCCGGGCTGGTCAGCTATCCGGACTTGCTGCTCATGGGATTATCCGAGGAGAGTCCCATTCGCAATACGGTGCTCACCATTAAAAAATCGGGTGAAAAGGCGGCGGCCATCGTTAATGATCTCCTCACCCTGGCCCGCCGGGGCGTGACCGTGCGCAAGGTGGTCAATATCAACAATCTCGTCCGGGAGTTTCTTGATTCGCCGGAGTACGCGAGACTTGCCGCTCTTCACGCCGATGTGCGGCTCGAACTTGCATTGGCTGAGGAGCTGCTTAATATCGCCGGTTCGCCGGTTCATCTGCTCAAAACCATCATGAATCTGGCGGCCAACGCCTACGAGGCCATTCCCGCCGGCGGTGTGGTGACAATCAGCACCGCCAACAGATATGTGGATCAGCCGGTGCGGGGCTATGATGAGGTTAAGGAAGGTGATTATGTCGTGCTGACCGTTGCCGATACCGGAACCGGCATCGGCAGTCAGGATTTCGACAGAATTTTTGAGCCTTTTTATACCAAGAAGGTCATGGGGAGAAGTGGCACCGGACTCGGTCTTGCCGTGGTCTGGGGCACGGTGAAAGACCATTACGGCTACATCGACGTTCAGTCCGTGGATGGCAAGGGGGCGGCTTTCGCTCTTTATTTCCCCGTCACCCGGGAAAAGCTGCAGGAAAAAATCGACCGACTGTTTTCAGTTGAGGAATTTCGCGGCACCGGAGAATCAATTCTTGTGGTGGACGATGTTTTCGAGCAACGGCAGTTGGCGTGCATGATGCTTTCCCGCATGGGGTATCAGGTTGATTCAGCGGAAGGCGGACAGGGGGCGATTGCCTGCCTGCGCACGAAAAAGTATGATCTGGTTGTCCTTGATATGATCATGGCGCCCGGCATGGACGGTCTTGACACCTTTAAGGAAATAGTCAGGATCAATCCCGGCCAGAAGGCCATCATCGCCAGCGGCTATTCCGAGACCGATCGGGTGCGTGAGGCGCAGCGGCTGGGGGCGGGGGCCTATCTGCGAAAGCCCTATACCCTGGAAAAACTTGTGAAGATCGTGCAGGAAGAGCTGCGACGATGACGGCCCCGCAGTTCCCTGATTTCCGGTGAGGTCGGATGCCCGGCAGCATGGGATAGCCGCACGGCAAATTGCGATTCATCGTTTTAAAACCAGAATTCCGGATATTGTCGTTTTTCCGGGATATTGTTGATCAGCAGGGCGATGATCAGCATGATTGCCGCCCCGGACGCCACCGGGGTCAGGGCGTACAGGTAGCCGAGCGCATGGACTTTTTCGCCGCCGATGACGGCAATAAGCGCCGTGGCGCCGCCGGGCGGGTGCAGGGTGCGGGTGAGATGCATGACGGCAATGGCGGTGGAGACGGCAAGGGCTGCAGCCAGCCACATCTGACCATGAAAGGTCTGGTAACAGAAGACGCCGATGAGGGCCGACAATATGTGACCGCCGATGAGGTTGCGGGGCTGGGCCAGCGGGCTTTTGATCGCTCCGTAGATAAGCACCGCGGATGCACCGAAACTGCCGATGACCATGACGAGATCGTTTTGCGGCAGAAGGTTGAAGTGCATCAGGGAAATTGCCGATATGCCCAGAAAAGCCCCGATCCATGACCAGATGATTTCCCATGTCCCTGGTCCTGGCGGCCCCTTGCTGTTTCCTTTCATTTTTTGGAAGTATTTCATCGTTTAACCCGCCTGTTGCAGCAGGTGGGCGCGGATCAGGTCATTTCTGGTCAGGATGCCCACCATATTGTCTCCTGTCTCGGCAAGCACCGGGAGACGGTTTATCTTGTTAGCGGACATCATTGCCGCGATTTCAAACAAGGCAACATCCTCCCGGATGGTAATCGCCGGCTTCGTCATGATGTCCGCCGCCACCCCCTTGCGCACGGAGACGGCGGCACAGCCCTTTCCCCGCAGACAGCCGGCGACAACGGACATGAAGGAACTGTTTTGCGCCCCCATGTGTTTGAGGAAATCCTGTTCCGAGACAATGCCCACAACCTTTTGCATTTCGTCAAGCACGGGCACCCCTGTAATAAAGGCATTCGCCATCCGCTCCGCCACTTCGGCCAAAGGGGTTGTCGGCGCGACAGTGACGACGTCTCTGGTCATGATATCGCGGGCGCGCACCGACTGGGTCAGCCTTTGCATTGCATGCCGGTAGGAGAGATGATACAGTTCCTTGAAATCACTTGTCGTGATATCAAGATAGCTCTCTATCTGCTTCATGGCCTCGTATATGTCGTCATCGGAAATTGCCGGTTTTTCCGGCAAGGAAGAAACCGGGCTGTTTTTTGCCGGTCCGGTGCCTTGGTTTTTCTTCATGCTTTTTTCCTCGTTTTGTCGTCACTGTCGCGGTCACGTCTCTTTCCAGGGGCTTGGCCGGGAACCCGCTTATTTCCCCGCATGCTCGGCCCGCATCGATTTGGCCAGTTCCTTGATCTCACCCAGGTCCTTGGTCATTTCGTTCCAGCCGTACCAGTAGGCATAGTCCGGATTGACATGAAAAAAGGCCTGATAAGCCCGCATGCGGTGTTTCATATACATCTGCACCAGCACCTGGTCGATGTAGGACAGGCCGTCCAGATTCTCGTTCCAGGCCGCGCCGTTGGTGTGCATGAAGGTGAGAAGGAACGGATAGTTGTGCGGGTAGCCCGCCGGTTTCGTGATGATGCCCTCCTTGTAGAGAGCGGCAACCGTCTCGATGGCATCGGCCATCAGCCGGTCTGATTTCTGCAGGATGGCGTCCCCCATCTCAAGCTGTTCCCTGGCATACTTTTCCGAATGGCATTCGGAGCAGGTGGCGATCATCTTGTTGCGTTCTTTCTCCCATGATTCCTGATCGAGTTTCGCCATTTTCACCGCCTTGACCGCATCGAGAACGGCGGTTGGCTCTCCTGTTTCAGGGTTCAATACCCCCAGGGCTTTCAGGATGGTGACCCGGTCGGCGGCTGCCTGCTTATCTTCGGGCAGCGGCAGCCGCACGCCGAGAAAGCCCCAGGCGGTATGGTTTGCATGGTTGCCGTCCGGCATGTGGCAGTGCTGGCAGGTGGGGGCGGCGGCGTTTTCAGGCAGATCCCCTTCCTTTTTGGCAAAATAGCGCGCCCCGTGCTTGGAGCTTGACCACATCTCCCATTGGGGATGGTCGTAGCCCATGTGGCATTGCTGACAGGCGTGGGGATTCAAGGCTTCCTTTTTGGAAAAAGCGTGACGGGTATGGCATTCGTCGCAGGAGTTGTTCTGGTAGCGGTAGCCTTTGTCCCGCAATTCTTTTTTCTGCTCCTCGGATTTGATGCCCATGTTGTGGCAGCCGCCGCAGCCGCGGCCGCCCTCGATCAGTTCGTCCGGGGCCATGTGGGTGGCGGGAATGGCATTGAGCGAGGTCCAGCCGAAGTTGTGCTTGCCGTCGGCAAACTGGTTGAACTGCTGTTCGTGGCAACCGGCGCAGACCTTTTCATCGGGCAGCTCGGCCAAGGTAGAATCATCCGCGCTTTTGTGCTTGTCGCCGTGGCAGGTTTTGCAGGTAACATCGCCGCTTTCGGCATGTTTACTGGTTTGGTAGTCCGCCACCTGGCCCGGGGAAATTTTGCTGTGGCAGTCGATACATTCGTCGGCCCCGGCAGGACCTGAGAAGCCTAAAAGTGAAAAAACAACCCCGGCAAGCAGTACTTTTTTCTTCATCATTTTTCTCCTTTTGTGTAATTTCCGATGCGCCTTGCCCGGGAAAAATCCGACCCCGTTTTCCCGTCACGGGGTCAGGTGCAAGGTATACCGAAGATTATAGGGGAGAACATTGACTTAAGTCAAAAAAAACAATTTTGTGGAGGCCGACAACCATACCGGCCTCAGCCGGGAAGTTTCGTTTTTTCCAGTTGACGGGCCAGGCGGATTCCCTCCTTCTCGTCGACAAGGCAGAGGATGGCGCCGCCGATGACAAAAAGGAGGATTACGGCAAGCAGGGAAAGACGGGGGCTGCCGGTGGCAAGGCTGATGACGCCCATCAGCAGGGGGCCGATAACGGCGGCGAATTTCCCCAGCATGTTGTAGAAACCGAAAAATTCGGCGGACCGGTCGGGGGGGATGATGCGGGAGTAGAGGGAGCGGCTCAGCGACTGCACACCGCCCTGGACCAGGCCGATGGCCGCGGCCATCAGGTAAAACTGGCTGACCGATTTCATGAACATCGCCCAGATGGTTACCAGCAGGTAGACGCATATTCCGGCAAGAATCGCCTGTTTGGTGCCGATCTTTTCACCCAGCCGACCGAAAATGAGGGCGGCGGGAAAACCGATGAACTGGGTGATGAGCAGGGCCAGGATAAGATCATTGGCTGAAAAACCAAGCGCCAAGCCGTAATCCACCGCCATGCGGACAATGGTGTCAAGTCCGTCGATATAGAGCCAGTAGGCGATGAGAAAGAGAAGTACCACCCTGGCTTTTTTTATTTCCCGGAAGGTGGCGGCAAGCTGACGGCAGCCGCCGGCAGCGGCTGTGACCAGTCTTTTGGGTGGGCCGGATGCGGATTCAGGCACCAGGAAGAAGAGCGGCAGGGAAAAAAAGATCCACCATGCGGCAACGGAGAGAAAGGAAAAACGCACCGCTGCCCCGGCGTCAGGCAAACCAAAGAGGCCGGGTTGTATGGTTGTCGTCACGTGAAAGGCAAAGATGAGCCCGCCTCCCAGATAACCAAGGGCGAAGCCCAGGGCGGAAACCCGGTCCGATTCGGCCGGCGTGGCCACATTGATCAGCAGGGAGTCGTAAAAGACGTTGCCGCCGGAAAAACCGATGATGCCGCCGATATAAAGCACAAAGGCGAAAAGCCAGGCGCCCTGGGGAACAAAAAAGAGCGATCCGCTCATAACGGCTCCGAGCAGGGTGAAGAAAAAAAGAAATTTCTTTTTCCCCCCGGCCTGATCGCTGACGGCGCCAAGCAGCGGCGCCAGCACAATGACGATCATGCTGCCGATGGAATTCGCCAGGCCGAGCCGGAAGGTGCCGGCGGAAACCTCCATGCCGCTGCACCAGTACTGTTTGAAAAAGATGGGAAAAAAACCGGCCATGATACAGGTGGCAAAGGCGGAATTGGCCCAGTCGTAAAAGGCCCAGGCAAGGACGCTTTTCCCCTTGCTTCCCTTTACCCCCATCTTATTTGCCACCTTGGTGGAGCAGGCTGATCATCAGTTCCGGGAAATCGGTGACAATGGCATGTACCTTTGCCTTCATTGCTTTTTTTAACTGATTTTCGCTGTTGATGGTGTAGACCCCGGTGAAAATGTTATTGGCGGCAATATCGGCAACCCGTTCTTCGGTGAGCTGGTTCAGGGCGCAGACAAAACCTTTGCAACCTGTTTGCCGCAGGATGTCTGACGGAAGAAGTTGTGAGTCAGGCGGCAGCAGGGCCGCGGTGCGAAAAGCATTGTCAAGCGACTGCAGATAGCGCAGTGAATCATGATGAAAAGAGGAAAAAAGGGTATGTGCGGTCATGGAGGCGTCCCTGGTAACGGCGGCGATGAGGTCGATCCGTTTCCGCCAGTCTTCCCCTGCCGCGGGTGGTTTGATTTCAACATTGAGGCAGGCCTTCCCCCTGACCAGGGCAAAGAGGTCGACCAGGCGGGGGATGCCTTCTCCGCTGAATCCAGGGCCAAACCAGGATCCGGCATCAAGGCCGCACAGCCGGCGGTAGGTGAAATTTCGTATTTCTCCCGTACCGCTGCTTGTTCTGTCCAGGGTGGAGTCATGGAATACCACCACCTCTCCGTCACGGGTTATCTGCACGTCGATTTCCATCATTCGCGCTCCGGCGTCAAGGGCAAGGCGAATTGCAGCAGCGGTATTTTCCGGCGCGTTGCCCGATGCGCCCCGATGGGCGACGACCAGAGGGAGCTCTGTCGTCAGCAGTTCTTCAAGTGTTGTCATGGTCATTTCCCGGTTTTGTTATGATGGTCAGGCTGGGTCAAATGCGGGGAGCAATGCTGGCTTTTGGGAGTTTTTTTCCGTTTCCGTTAAAAAAGTTGCCAGCCCCTCCTGGTAGAATTTGCCGGAAAGAAGAAAACCCGCATTGTGATTGCCGTTTATCTGTAAAAAGGTTTTCGGCTCATGCGCGGCGGCAAACAGGGCGCGGCCCTGGCGAAACGGCACTATCTCATCTTCCGTACTGTGAACGATGAGAAGAGGACAGGTGATATTTTTCACCGCGGCCAGGGTGTCATAGCTGAAACGGCAGAGGAGGGCGGCCGGAAAAAAAGGATAGAGGGCGGCTGCCATTTCCGGCGCCGAGGTAAAAGTGGATTCAAGGATGCAGGCGCGTGGCGCCTTGCGGCTGCTCAGCCAGGCGGCGACGGCGCCGCCCAGGGAACGGCCGAAAAGAATGATGCGGCTTGGGTCGATTTCCCGCTCCGTGAGGAGGTACTTCCAGGCTGCTTCAGCGTCAAGATAGGTTCCTGCTTCCGTCGGTATTCCTTGGCTTTCCCCGTATCCCCGGTAGTCGAAGATGAAGAGGGGGTGGCCGAGGCGGTGGATGATGTCGATGGTTTCCAGCCGGTGGGAAATATTCCCGCCGTTGCCGTGGCAGAAAAGAATGACGCTTTTGTCGCTGTCGGCGGGAATGAACCAGCCATGGAGCCTGACCCCATCGGCGGCGGCAAAAGTGACGGATTGATAGGGGAGGCCGATCTGGGCCGGAGTGGTGAAAATGGTGCGGTCGGGAAAATAGATGAAGCGCCCCTGGTTGACGAACAGGGTGGCCCCGAAGCAGAGATAAATCGCAACAAAAAGAAGAATGAGTGACAGCAGGGACGTGGACATGGCAGGTATCGTTACAGATGAAAACCGTTTTTGCTTTTTGTATGTGGGTATCGGAAATTATTGCTGAATTATAACAGATTTCTCTGTAAAGTCCTTTACAATCGATTCTGATTGGAGAAAAATAGGAGGATATGGTTGCATATCCAAATGATGTGTTGCGCGTGAAACATTTATTTAATGAGGTGTCATGATTATGAAAATGCAATTAAGTGTCGCCATGTGTCTGCTTTTTCTTTCTGTTTTCACCCTCACCGGCTGCGTCACACCCGGCACGCAGGCAACGGTTGCTTCCGGACAGGCTTCTCCGGACATCGGCCAGGTTCAGGCCCAGGCCTACAACGGACCCCAGGCGAGAATCGCCGTTGCCCGGTTCAAGGACAAAACAGGCGGAGGATGGTGGAACGGAAACATCGGTGACGGCATGGCGGATCAGCTGACCACCGCCCTGTTCAACACCAATCGGTATATCGTGCTTGAGCGTCAGGCCCTTGAAGATGTCATGTCGGAACAGGACCTTGGTGCCTCCGGCAGGGTGCGGTCCGATACGGCGGCTGAAATCGGCGCAATCGAGGGGGCCGAACTGCTGGTTGTGGCCGCGGTAACCGAATTTGAGGGCGCCGCCTCCGGAACCCAGGGCGGATTGAGCGGCGGCGCGGCCGGCGTTATCGGCGGGCTGCTGGGGGGATTTAAGAAATCCCATATGGCCATTGACATGCGCATCATCGATGCGAAAACATCACGGGTGCTTGCCGCCACCAGTGTTGAAGGCGAGGCGACCGACGTCAACCTGGGCGGGCTGCTTGGCGGGTACGGCAGTTCCGGAGCCCTGGCCGGCAGCCTCGGCGGCTGGAAAAACACCCCCACGGAAAAGGCGTTACGGATCTGCATTCAGAAAGCGGTTGATTTTATCGTGACAAAAACCCCCCAGAACTATTATCGCCATTAATTTTTTTGTCCGAGGCGATGCCCTGCCGGGGGTATGGAATGGTGGAAATTCCGCGTTACTGCCATACCCCTGCAATTGTTTCTCCGCAGGAGGGGCAACGGCCTTCCTTGATTTTGTTTTCCCGGATGCGGAAGCCGAAACGGCTGATCAGTTCCGTGCCGCAGGAAGGGCAGGAGGTGTTTTCCCCGCCCTCGCCGGGAATATTGCCTTCGTAAACAAAGCGCAGCCCCTCGCCAAGGCCGATTTCCCTGGCCCGGCGCAGGGTGGCCGCCGGCGTCGGCTCGTGGTCCGTCATCTGGAAGGTCGGGTAAAAGGCGGTGACATGCCAGGGCATGGCCGGGTCAACCTCCTTGATGAACCGTGCAATGGCGCGCAGTTCATCGTCTGAATCGTTCCAGCCTGGAATAACAAGGGTGGTCACCTCCACCCAAACCCCCAGTTCACGCATGAGGCGCACGGTGTCGAGCACCGGCTGCAGCCGGGCTTTGCAGACCTCCTTGTAGAATTTTTCCGTAAAGGCCTTGATGTCGATATTGATGCCGTCCAGCACCGGGGCCAGATGCCGGGTTGTTTCAGGCGACATGTAGCCGTTGCTGACAAAAACGTTTTTTATCCCGTTGTCGCGCGCCGGCACGCAGCAGTCGTAAGCGAATTCATAGAAGATGGTCGGCTCGACGTAGGTGTAACTGATGCTTTGGCACCCGGAACGGAGCGCTCCGGCAACTACTTCCTGCGGACTGGTCTCGCTGCCGGTGATGGCGCCGTCATTCATGCGTGGATACTGGGAAATCTGGTAGTTCTGGCAATGCAGACAGCGGAAATTGCAACCCACCGTGGCAATGGAGTAGGAACGGGAACCGGGCAGCAGGTGGAAGAGCGGCTTTTTTTCTATGGGATCGATGTTTTCCGAGATCAGCCGGCCATAGACCAGGCTGTACAGGATGCCGCCCCTGTTTTCCCGCACCCGGCAGATTCCCCGTTTGCCCTCCTGGATCCGGCAGTGATGGTTGCAGAGGTCGCAGATGACCTCTGTGTCCTTTTCCGTATGGTAAAACATGGCCTCTTGCATAACAGCCTCCCTGATTTTGGTCGTTGCTTTCTCCGGATGGTGACGGATTCGGGAAATGTTTGTTTTTCACCACGGAGCTCGCAGAGATATTTCTTTTAATTACAGTCTGATACCTCTGGGAGCACTGTGTTCTCCGTGGTAAATTTTCAGCCGTTGCCGGACAATCCATGTTGCCCCCTGAACAGGTACGATCTTTTTTATTATACTCATTTTGCGGCAGGGATTGAGAGGTATTTTTGTTTTATCAGGTCAGGGCAAGGTGAAGTTGCCTGCTGTGGCCGCTTTTATTTACTATCAATCCATTCTCTGTTAAAGTGGGTCAATGGCGGCGGGCGAAATTGCGGCTGCCGCCATGGTTTTGCATAACAACATCATCAACAACCATTGCGGGACAACCAATGAAAGTCGCTTTTTCCGATTATATTAAGGAGCATGTCATCCTGGGGGATGGGGCTTTTGGAACCTATCTTTTTGAAAAAGGGATAGATTTCGGGAAAAATATCGATCTGCTCAACATCAAGAACCCGGATCTCATTTATTCGGTTCATGAGGAATATATCCGGGCAGGCAGTCAACTCATTGAAACCAATACCTTTGGCGCAAACAGCTTTAAGCTTCAGGCCGCGGGCAAGGAAGATCAGATTGCCGAGATCAACCAGGCCGGAGCGCGTATTGCGGTCAAGGCCGCGGGGCATGATGCGTATGTCGCCGGCTCGGTGGGGCCGACGGGTATCGAGTTTCCCCTGATTTCAGGTGACATTACGGTTGAGGATATCAAGGCGGCCTTTGCCCTGCAAATGGGCGCCCTGGTGGAGGGAGGGGTCGATCTCCTTATTCTGGAAACATTTACCCATCTTGAGGAAATGCTGCTGGCCATTGAAACCGCCCGGCAGGTCGGCAGCGGATTGCCCATTGTCGCGCAGATGGTCTATCCGGCCCAGGGAAGAACCGCCCGCGGCATTGACGCCCTTGAATGCGCCCGGGCGGCCTTGGCTGCCGGCGCCACGGTTGTCGGCACCAACTGCGGCAGGGGCATTGACGCCATGTCCATGGCTGTCTCCCGTCTGATGCCGCTTGCCGACGAGCATGTGCCGCTTTCCGCCTTTCCCAATGCGGGACTGCCCGAGGTTATGGGCCATCGCATGGTGTATCCGGCCCAGCCTTCCTACATGGCCAGGCGTGCCGCTGAAATGCTGAAGATGGGGGTGCGTCTCATCGGCGGCTGTTGCGGCACCACCCCGGCCCATATTCATGAGTTTCGCAAAACCCTGAAACTCCGGCACAAAAAAACGCTTGATGCCAAGAGTGTCCCGGCAGCTCCCCTTGAGGAAACGCCTGCCGCCCCAGCCGGATTAAAAAGAAGCGGCCGGGGCGCTTTTCTCGATAATCTGCCGGAGGACAGGCTGCCGGTTCTGGTTGAACTGGACCCGCCCACCCATCTTGATATCGACAATGTGCTGGCAGGGGCCCGTTCCCTGGCCGCCAGCGGGGTGGACGCCGTAACCCTGGGGGAAAATCCCCTGGCCATCCTCCGGGCCGGCAACATCGCCCTGGCCCATCGCATCAGGGAGGAAACCGGCGTGCAGGTGGTACTGCATCAAACCTGTCGTGACCAGAATGCCCTGGGGCTTCAGTCCCATATCATGGCCGCCCATATCCTGGGGATCGAGGCGATCCTTGCCGTTACCGGTGATTCGGCCAGTTCAACGGACCAGCCCGGGGTAAGCGGAGTCTTTGACGTCAACTCCCTTGGGCTGATCCGCATGATCAGCCAGTTCAACCAAGGGCTCAACATGGCGGGGCAGTCCATCAAAAAACCGACCCGTTTTTCCATCGGCGCGGCCTTCAGTTTTCGGCCGTCCAACCCCACCATGCAGATCACCAGGTTGGAACGGAAAGCGGCCCAGGGCGCTCATTTTGTCATGACCCAGCCTCTTTTCGATAAAAACGCGGTGGAGGCCATGGTGGAACAGACAAGTCATCTGAATCTTCTTGTTTTTCCAGGGATTTTTCCGCTTATTTCGGCTCGTAACGCCGACTTTCTCCATAATGAGGTGCCGGGAATTTCCATTCCGGCCGAGATCCGGAAAAAATTGTGGAGTTATGCCGAGGTGGCTGACCAGCGCAAGGCTGCTTTGGAAATCACCGAGAAGCTGATTGCCGATCTTGCCTCGTTTGTCGATGGGCTTTACATTATCAGCCCGTTGAACAAGTGGGAAATCGCCGAAAATTTCGTCAAGCAGATTCGTCTGGCCGGATGGAAGGGAAGCGGCAGGGCCGCGATGAAAACGGCTCCATGAAAACCAAAGGCTGTTCATGCAAAAAAAACGAATTCTGATTGTCGATGATGAACCGATTGTTCTGAAAAGTCTCCAGTGGGGATTGACGGAACAGGGATACGCGGTCGAATGCGCGGAAAGCGGCGAGCAAGGGCTTGAGATGCTTGAGCGTGATTCGTATCATCTGCTGATCAGCGATTTGTTGATGGAGGGAATTGACGGCATTGAACTGATTAAAAAGGCCCGGGCGCTGTATCCCGATATGGCGGTTTGCCTGCTCACCGGTTATGCCGACCTTTCCTCCGCCATTGAGGCGCTGCGGTTGGGTGCTGATGACTATCTGATGAAACCGTGCGAGCTGACTGAACTTTTTCTGCGGGTTGAGCGGGCCCTGGCCCGGGAGGATCTGCGCAAGAAGATTCGCTATTTTGAAAATATCCTGCCGGTTTGCGCGGTCTGTAAAAAGATCCGGGATGATACCGGCAAGGAGCCGGGAGAAGGTGATTGGGTCAGTCTTGAAGACTATCTGCGACGCAAAACCGGGGTGGAGATCAGCCGGGTTCAGTGCGACCAGTGTGGAAAGAAGGAAAAAAGGAAGGAGGAGCCGTTCCTGAGATAACAGTTGTCTTTCGCATCATTTGCGTGGCGGTTTAAAGCGTCGCAGGGTGCACTGATTTGATGCTTTCATTGATTTTTTCCTGCAAGCTCCGATCGCCGATGAGCTGCCGGAGTTCTTGCAGCTCTCGGGCAATCAGTCGTTCCCGCTGGCCGGCAATATCGGCGAGATTTTTCTGTCGGGATGATTCCAGCGTTTCCAGAACCATCAGATCCGCCGCCAGATTGAAATTTCCCCTGTCCCGCAGAATGACCGCGGCCCAGAGCAGATGAGCGGACGGCGGGTTGATCTTCGGGTCCCGGGGCCAGAGTGGAGACGGCTGCCGGATAATGGCCGCTTTTTTGATCAGTGCCCCGCGGAGACGTTGATGCAGGGAGGATGTTCCCGGCATTTTTCCTGCCTGCAATGCGGTGATCATTTCCGAAAACATGCTGCACTCCTGTCCTTTTTCGGGAGAGAATATCAAATACCTCAAATAGTTAAAGTGCCTAAAGTGTCTCAAGTTAAAGGTGTCATATGATGAGAAAGCGCTGTAAATTCAAGCGATTGAGGCACTTTTCCCGTACCGCAATTCCGGTAGCAAAGTAAAATCTGCCGGGATCAGGTTGTCTGAAGTTGTCAAAAAAAAAATTTTAATGCAAACAAAAAAAGGAGAAAAAATGTCAATCATCAAAAAGCTGATGGGGGTTTGTCTGGTATCTGTTCTGGCAATGAGTCTTGCCGCTTGCAGTGAAGAAGGTTCGGCGGAAAAGGCGGGCAAGGAAGTTGACAAGGCATTTGATTCGGCAAAGGAAAAAGTTCACGATGCGACCAAATAACCGGGCGAGGTGAACAGAAACTTCCTTTTCGTCAAGGCGGCGTGGTGAGCCGTCATTCTTGATTGAGTTCCTGCAGCGACCTGGTCAGGCTTTCAATGGTATAGGGTTTCTGCAGGAATTTGTTCGCGCCGAGCTGCAGCACCTCTTCAACCCGCGCGTCCTGGCGGAATCCGGACACCAGCAGCACCTTCACCGCGCTGTTGATTTTGCGCAGTTCCACGTAAGTCTCCCGTCCCCCCATCACCGGCATGACCAGGTCAAGCAGCACCGCCTTGATATCGTCCTTGTTGTCGCGATACACATCAACCCCTTCCCGGCCGTCATTGGCGATGAGCACCGTATAACCCACTGATTCGAGAATGGCGCGGGAGGTTTCCCGCAGAACCTCGTCGTCGTCGATAACGAGAATCGTGCCGCTGCCCTGATGTATTATCGGTTTTTTGTCCCCGTTCGCCGCCAGAGGATCTCTTTCCAGCAGCGGGATATAGACGGTGAAGGTCGAACCGAGCCCTTCCTCGGAATAGACGTCGATAAATCCTTCAATCTGCTTGACGATGTTGTAGGCCATGGCCAGGCCGAGTCCCGTTCCCTTGCTTTTTTCCTTGGTGGTGAAAAATGGGTCGAATATTTTGGAGACGGTCTTGGTGTCCATGCCGATTCCGGTGTCATTGACGGAAAGCTGCCAGTACACGCCTTGCTTGGCTTCCGGGTGGGTTTTTTGAAAAAAAGGGTCCGCTTCTATTTTCGCCAGTCCCACCGTCAGGGTGCCGCCCCATGTTTCATTTTCCCGCATGATGGTCATGGCATGGACGGCATTGATGCAGATGTTGAGAATGACCTGTTCGATCTGGGTCGGGTCGGCCATGACATAGGCCGGCGTCGTCGCCGGCCGGGTGACGATTTTGATCGATTTGTCAAAGGTGTTTTCCCCGATTTTACGGATGTGTTTGATGGCCAGGTTGAGGTCGACCGGCACCATGTTGACTTCCTGTTTGCGCGACAGGGCCAGGAGCTGGCGCACCATGTCGGCGGCACGGAATCCGGCGCTGTTCATCCGGTCGAGATATTCCCGCAGTTCGTGCTCGGCAATGATTTCATGATTGTCCAGACGGAACTGGATCAGGGAAAGATTGCCCAGGATGCCGCCAAGCACGTTGTTGAAGTCGTGGGCCAGACCGCCCGCCAAGGTGCCCACTGACTCCATCTTTTGGGCCTGGCGCAGCTGTTTTTCCTTCATTTCGAGTTCCGTGATGTCGTCAAGCCTGATGGTGACGCCTTCCACCCCGTTGGCGATCAGGGGGAAAATGGTGAGGTTGTATGTCTGTTCGTGCGGGTGATTCATCTGCTCGCGGTGCAGCTTGATCGACTGTCTGCTGTTTTTGCTGTTCTGGATGAGCTGCCGGTATTTCAGGAAAAAAGGCACTATTTCCCATATCTTTTTCCCCATGGCCTCGGAGGAGGAGATGCCGGTTGCCGCGTACGCCGCGCTGTTCCACTGGGTAATTTCCGAATTTTCATTCACCGTCACCAGCATGGACGGCATGGACTCGATGATGTTGTTGAGGTAGTTGCGCATGCGGGCGATCTCTTCCGCCGCGTTCTTTTGCCTGGTGATGTCGCGCAGCAGCCCTTCATATCGAACGACCCTGCCGTCGCTGTCCTTGATCGCCTGGCAGGACAGGGAAATGTGGATATGTTCGCTGTCCTTGCGAATCATTTTCACCTCGTAGTCCTTGATGGAGATGTGGCCGCTGATGAGTTTCCGGAAGGTTTCCGTGCTTTGCTGCGAGGCGAATATGTCGGAAAACAGATTGCGGTTGAGCAGTTCGTCCCGGTTGTCATAGCCGAAAATGGCCACCATGGCCGGGTTGATGTCTTGAAAAACACCATCCGCGCCGCAGGCGAAAATCCCCTCCATGGCCCGCTGAAAAAGGTGGCGGTATTTTCGTTCCGATTGCTGCAGTGCCTCCTCCCGGGCGGCAATGGCCCGTGCCATGACGATCAGCACGTTGGAGAATTTTTCCAGTTCATACACTCCGCGTGGGGAGGGCGGCGAGACATCGAAGTTTCCCTGGCTGATGCTTTCTGTTAACCGCATGAAGCTTTGCACCGGCCGGGACAACATGCGGGAAAGAAAATATCCGAGGACAACGGCGAGCAGCCAGAACATCATCCCGGTCAGGACGCCTCTTTGCGTGATGAGGTTGACATGGGCCGTCATTTCCTCCAGAGACAATTCAACCGTGCAATATCCCATTCGTTCATCGCCAAGCTGGATATTGGAATCAATAAGAAGCCTGTTGCTCCGGCGGTCAAAATGGATGCAGTTCCGGCCGTCCTGCAGCAGGCATGGTCCTTCGTGCGTATGCTGCATGGTGCCGCCCAGCTTGTTGAGATCGCTTGACGCCAGGATGTGCCAATCCGTGTCGCTGATTTCAATGGATTGAACGTTGGGCAGGGTGGCCAGCTCTTGCGTCAGTTCCAGCAAGGGCGCGAAATTTTCCGTAATGATGTGGTCGACCGCGGAAACCGTGATGTTGCGGCTTATGGTGAGACCGTATTCCGACAGACTTTTGACGGTATGGTCCTTATACTGGCGGGTGTACAGCAGGGTCATTGCCGCGGTGAGCAGCAGGGCCACGGCGGAGATGGAAAAGATCAGGTAGGTTCGGATTCGGAAGGAGGCCATTATTGGGTGATATCTCGGTGCATCTCGATTATTTTGCGAAACGATTCGTAATCCGATTCCCGGGCAGGGACGATTTTCTCAAAACGGAGGCTGTCCAGCAGTTTTTTGTCGGCGGGATCATCCGCGGTGATGTCGAGAAGCACCTCCAGTATCAGTTCCGCCATGGAGGGGGGCATGTCGTTTCTGACAACAAAGGGAAACTGGGGGATTGCCGGCGAGACGGCGAGAACACGCAGTTTGTCTCGCACCGCCGCAAACTGCTCTCCGTCAAGTTGATCGACGCGAATGAGGCCGGCGTCATACTCCTTGTTCAGGATGCCGAAGATAATCGAGTCCACCTTGTTTAAAAAGTTAATGGTCACGTTTTCCGGTGCCGTAATACCCATTTCATCCAGCTTGATTTTGAGAAAAATGTATCCGGCATAGGAATGGGGGCCGATGGCGGCGATTTTTTTCCCCTTCAGCTGGGCAATGGTCGTAAGGTCGCTGTCCCGGCGGACGATGACTCCGCCGTAAAACGAGGGTTCGCCCCGGGCAATGATATGGTAACCGGCGGGCTGCATATGGAAAAAACAGGTGACGCAGGGAAGAGCGAGGTCGTACTCCCCCTGTTTCCCCCGTTCAATGTAGGTATGCCAATCGGGAGCGGAGACAAGCTCTACTTTTTTGCCCGTTTTTTTCTCAATGCTCTTGGCAATGGGACCGAAAAGCTCAAAAGTCGCGCGCGGGGACTTGTAGGGAAAGACGCCGAATTTGATCACCGTGCCCGGATCATGGGCACCGCCCTTGGGCGGCAGGCAAATAAAGGAAAAGAGGAAAAGCAGCATGAAGACGAAGGCCGTTGCCTGGGGATTTTTCCTTGTCCGGACCATTATCGTTTACCATGGAGCCTCTTTCAAAATGAACAGCCTACAAGGCTGTCCACAATTTGATCTTTGACAATCTATCCGATCAGGCGTAGGAGCTGATCCGCAAACAGGGTGATGACCCCGAACATCAAGTGCTGGGTCACCTTGCAGTGTCCCTTGACCATGACATTGTTAGCGCCGAAGTCTTCTTTCAATCGGCTGTTTGCCCGTTCCGCGCTGGACCGGATTTTATAGCGCTCTGCCTCGTGCGGTGCCATGGGGACAACCTCTTGGCCGCGGCCATTCTTATCTGTGATTGGAACATGGCCGAACTTCCGGCTGGTCTCCTCGATCCGCTTGGCATCGTAGGCTGCATCCATCAAATCGTAGAGATAGGTCACCTTTCCGCTGGTCAACTTGATCAGCGGAATCGCTACCTGGCTGTCATGCAGCGAAGCAGAGGTTACAAGGGCACTGATTGGCAGGCCGATATCGTTGATGTCCAGATGCAGCTTGAAACCGTTCCATGATATTTTGTACCCCTTGGCGTCCTTCTTGGTGCCACGATCACAGGCAACCGGCAACTCACCAATGGCTTCCTCGGCACTCTGGCGGACCTGACGGTCAAGCCGCTTCTCGATGGCCGGCGTCCGTTGCTCGCCTTTGGCGGGACGCCCCCTCTTGCGAGGCTTCTTCGGCTCCCTGGCCACCTTCTTCGCCGCTTTCTCACGTCCGGCAATGGCCGTGGAGTCCCGGCTGATGTGTCCGACAAGCTCTTCGCCAAGGTATTCCTTCACCAGTGCATCATGGACCCGCCCACCAAGACTGCCGGCGGCAAATTCGGCAAAGGCCCGCGACAAGGTAGGCTCCGACGGGATAGCATTGGAAGTGGCAAATCCGCATATCTGCCGCAGATTCCCTGCTGATTGCAGAGCCCGACGCAGGTCGCTGGTCGTCGGATATCGGTAGAGCGCCTTTGCCACGAATGCTCGGGCGCAAGCCTGTCGGTCAAGAGGCTTGCGCCCGGGATACTGATATCGACGTATGTTCCTTGGTACGTGTTGCTCAACCTGGATAATCTCCAGAATAGACACCAGGCGTTCCTCCTGCGCGGTGAGCGGAGCTTGCAAACATTTGTTCAGATGGGGAAACAGACTTCTTTGGACATACCCCATCAACCATGATATTTTGTCGGTGAGCTTCACGGCGTTCTCCTGTGTTCTGTTTTGCTGGTTACAAAACAATACCAGAAAACGCCGTGAAGTTCAATTATTTCAATATGTTACGCGATAATATCTTTTGTGTGGCGCGTCTCGTCATTTTGAAAGAGGCTCCATGAATTATGTTTTATGCAGACAGCGTTTCTCCTTTCAGCTTAGGATTTCATAAGTTGAAATGTCAAGCCGGAAGTAACGGTATCGCGCGAAATTAAGAAAAGTTATTATTTGTTTTTTTTGGCTCCCGAGTCGTTTGCTCGCCTCTGTTGTCACGGCCCTGATAGAAATTGGCCCAGGATGAGCTGCCGTTGAGCAGCCAATTGCGGGGCGGCTCAAAGCTTTGGGCATCTTCATCCGGGGAAGCGGATGAGGGATTTCTTTCGTAGGCCTTGACGTAGAGACATCGTTTTTTGCCTGGGTACACTTCGCACCAGCCGTCGCGGCTGCCGCCGCATGGCCCGTTCAGCATGTATTTGGCACAGCCCGATTGGGGGCAGAGGTAGCCGTGGCCGGCCAGGGTGCAGTCACCGCAGTTCTGGCAGTCGAAAAGGAGAAATTTGGACACATGCTCCAGGGCGAAAAACGGTTTTTTTAAACAGGAATCATGCAGGGCCAGGCAACTTGTCCGGCAGAATGGGAAGAGCGGGCTCCGCGGGTCAAATGCCGCGTTGTGCACCAGCCGGGCCAGGGAGAAAACGGGGCGGAAGGCTGCAAACCCCTGGCCGCATTGGTTCATTTCCTCGCGGTTCAATCCGGTATGCTCATCTTTATGGAAGAGGTAAAATCCTTCCTCCGGCCAGAAATTGACATCACCCACCAGTTCCCCTGCCTGCGGCAGGTACTTCCGCGCCTCGGTGAGCATGAAATCGAAATCCTCCATCCGCAGCCCCGGTCCGCCGATATGGGCGCCGTTGTAATCCATGTGGCGGAGGATGGCCAGCAGTTTGGCCGCCCTGGTCAGGCGGGCTTTTTTCCCTTTGTCGGCCGCTGTTGCTTCTTTTTGCATTTCACGATACAGCTTTTCGGAAACAATGCAGCCGGGCACGCCGCCCTGGTACATGATTTCCGCAAGCTTCAAGGTGGGGACAAAAACGCTGCCCAGCACGGGCAGGCGCAGATCATGCCGTTGCATGAAAAGCAGTGCTTCATGATATTTGCGGGCGTCAAAGCCAAGCTGGGTAATGACGTAATCGGCGCCTGCGGCTATTTTTCTCCGCAGTTTGGCGTACTGCATGAGTTGTTCCGCCTCGGTCAACTTGAAGGGAGAAACGGCAACACCCTTGAAAAAGGCGGTGGGCTGATTTTCATGGCGGATAAACCGGCCCTGATTCATGAGACGGAGCATATCCACCACATGAACGCTGTCCAGGTCGAAAACAGGTTTCGGGTGGCCGCTGTAGCCCTCCTTCGGGTAGTCGCCGGAGATAACGAGCAGGTTGTGCAGGCCGCGTCGGTCCCAACCGAAGAGCTGGCTTTCCATTTCATTGCGGTTTTTGTCCTTGCAGGAAAAATGGCTGATGACATCGAGCCCCATGGCCTTGATTTCCAGGCCGAGCACCTCCGGGGAAAGGGCGGGACTGCCGCCCGCATTGTCGGTGATGCTCACCGCCCGGATCCGTCCGTCAAGGGCGAGATCACGGGCCAGACCCAGGGTGCGGTCGATCCGGCGGTTGCGTCCGCCGCGACTCGGTACCAGCTCAAAGGTGATGGTGAATTCCTCCGGGCTGTGCAGCGAGCGCTGGAAGGGGGAGAAAGGGGGGGCCCCATCTTTGTCTTTACTTTCTTCGGTCATATTGGTTTATTTCAAGAATCAAGAATCAAGAATCAAGAATCAAGAATCAAGAATCAAGAATCAAGAATCAAGATTCAAGGTTCAAGATTCAAGGTTCCGGATGCACTAAAATTTTCAATTATCAAGATAGATATGAATTCACAGCTTCTGCTTGTTCTGCTTGTTTACCTGCTCATTAAAGGGGTGGAAAACATTGTCGCCCTGGTCAACCTGCAGCATCTGCGCCGCTATGGTCATAAGGTGCCGGCCGGTTTCAACGGTTTTGTCGACGATGCGACGCTGTCCCGCATGCGGGATTACACGGTTGATCATAACCGGGTGAATTTCCTTTCTTCCGGACTTGATGTGCTGATAACCCTGTTTTTTATCTTCGGCGGTCTTCTTGACCTGTATAATTCCTGGCTGGCCGGTCACGGCTGGTCAAATGCGGTGAGCGGTATCTGTTTTTTTCTTTTTCTTTTGTATGGGGGCTTTGTTTTGCAGATCCCTTTTGATCTCTATAAAACATTCGTCATCGAGGAAAAATACGGTTTCAACCGCCGGACTTTTCGGCTGTGGCTGGCCGATACGGTGAAGGAACTGCTGCTCACCACGGTTATTTCCGTTTTTCTGCTGTGGGTCACTTTTCGCCTCATGGTCTGGCTGCCCGGTTTCTGGTGGCTGTTTCTTTGGGCGTTCATGCTGCTGTTCAAGCTCTTCATGCTCTACCTGTCACCTTATGTGATTGAGCCCCTTTTTAATAAGTTTACGCCGATTAATGATAAAAAGCTTGAGGAAAAAATCAAGGATCTGCTTGCCGGGGCAGGACTTTCGGTTTCCAGGGTGTTCACCATGGACGCCTCAAAGCGGAGTGGTCACGGGAATGCGTACTTCAGCGGTATCGGGCATGCCAAGCGGATTGTCCTGTTCGATACGTTGCTCGCCAAAAACAGCGAGGATGAGATTCTGGCCATTCTGGCCCATGAAGCGGGGCATTGGAAGAAAAAACATATTTTGAAACGACTGGTGCTGATGGAGGTGGTTTCCTTTGTCGGGCTTTTTTGTGTCTGGTGGTTCATGCAGAATAATGTATTGCTCGACATCTTCTCCATCAAGGAGCCGACCCTGTACGCCAATCTTCTGCTGGTGGGGTTCTGTGCCATGCTGGTTGCTTTCCCGGTGAAGCCGCTGTCCGGTTATCTTTCCAGAAAACATGAATGGGAGGCGGACGCCTTTGCCGTCGAGCTCTTCGGCAAACCTCATGCCCTGGCCCGCGCCCTGGTGAAGCTGGGCCGCGACAATCTGGCCAATCTCCATCCGCATCCCTGGCAGGTTGCGCTCTATTACGGCCATCCGCCGCTGCCGCAGCGGGTGAAAAAATTGATGGGGGACTGAACATGACGGGCCGCAAATGGCGGGAAAATTCGGCTGTTTTTCACGAGATGGCGGCTGAATATGATTCCTGGTTTGAGGACAGTTTGCTTTTCAACATTGAATTGGCCGCCTTGCGGGAGTTGGAAACTCCTCTTGCAGCGCCGAAATTCGAGGTGGGAGTGGGGCCGGGACGTTTTGCCCGTGCCCTTGATGTCGACTTCGGCATTGATCCGGCCCTTGCACCGCTTGTCTTGTCAAACCGGCGGGGGATTTGCGTGGCGCAAGCCATCGGCGAAGAGCTGCCCTTGGGTGATTGCCGGGTGGCGACGGTGTATCTGCTTTTTACCCTCTGCTTTCTGGCAGACCCGCAAAAGGTCATGGCTGAATGCCGGCGGGTGCTGCAACCAGGCGGCCATCTGGTGCTCGGCATGGTGCCCGCAGGCGGGGCATGGGGTCGGGCCCTGCAGGCCAAGAAGGAAAAGGGTCATCCTTTTTACCGGAATGCGTCGTTTCACCGGGTGGATTTGATTGCCTCCCGGCTGCGGGAGGCCGGTTTTTGCGTGGCGGAGGAGCGTTCTTCCCTTTTTCAGAAGCCGGAGGAATTAAAAGAGATGGAACATTCCCGGCCCGGAGGTGATGAAAGTGCCGGATTTTGCCTGCTGGTGGGGAGAAAATGATATCGGCGTGATATGGCCGCGTTCGACCGCCGCTTTATTCGTCTGTTTTTTCTTGTTCTTCCAGCCAGCTCTTGCGTTCCTTGAGGAATTCCGAGACGAGAAAGGCTGTGCCGGTGACGATCAGGGCGGAAGCGATCAGGGTGGGAATCCAACTTGTTGATTTTGAATATTGATGCCCGTATTCCGGCAGTTCCCGCTTGCAGTAGCGGCAGACAATGGCGTTGCTGTAGATATTTTCCTTGCAGTACGGACATTTTTGCATGTTCATGGTGAACTCCGTATAAATTCATGTCACCTGTGGTGAGTCGATCAGGGGAAGCGGCATCTCTTTTGAATCTATCGTGCCGAGTTGTTGCTGTCAACCCCGGATATTTACAAATGTAGGGAGTGAATACATTGTCCGGTCGGTGCCGCGCCGCTGTCCGCTTCCCGGCCGTCGCTCCTGTTTGCGGTTGTTTCCCGCCCGGTGATCTGTTATAAAGGCGCCAGCCGTGCCGGCTGAAAAAATTCCGCCTCTTGCACCGCTTGCCGTTGTTGTGCTCAGGGGTCACTCTTAACCATCTTTTTTGTCACTCACCAGAAAACTGTTGCCCGTGCATATTCTTATCGTCAAGACAAGCGCCATCGGCGATGTCACCCACACACTCCCGGCCCTTCACGCCCTGCGTCGCCATTATCCCGCGGCGCGCATCGACTGGTTGATCGAGGAGGCGGCAAGCGGGCTGATCGTCGGCCATCCGGCTCTGGATCGTCTGCTGATTTCCAAACGTCGGAAATGGATGGATACGCTGCTCCATGGCCCCGGCCGTCTTTCCGCCTGGCGGGAACTGACCGGTTTTATTCGTGAACTGCGGAGCAGGCGTTATGATCTGGTTATTGATTTTCAAGGCTTGCTGAAAAGCGGCATTTTTGTCGGTTTGAGCCGGGGCAGGCGCAAGATCGGTTTTGGCCGGGGCATGGATCATGCCGAATGCAGTTATCTCTTTTTAAACGAAAAAGTCCCGCCGGTGGACATGAACATCCATGCCGTCCGGCGCGAGTTGCTGCTGCTTGAGGCCATCGGCGTCACATGCGATGAGGTGGTGTTTGACCTGCCCTTGCAGGACGGACATTTTCAGGAAATCGCCGCGTTGCTTCGCGCCGGGGGGATCGATGATCCGTCCCGGGTGGTGCCGATCAACCCCCAGGCCACCTGGCCGACCAAACTGTGGGACAACGGCAAATTCGCCCAGGTCGGCGACTGGCTGGCGGACCGCGGTCTGCATGTTGTCTATACCGGCGGCAGGGGGGACAAAATGGTGATTGATGACATCATCACCCGGATGCGGTGTCCGGCGATCAACCTGGCCGGGGAAACCTCCCTGAAAACCCTGGCCGCCCTTTACAAAAAGGCGCCGCTGGTCATCTCCACCGATACCGGCCCCATGCATATCGCCGCCGCGGTCAATACCCCGGTGGTGGCCGTGTTCGGTTCCACCGCGCCCTGGCGCACCGGTCCTTTTGGCGAGCGTCATCAGGTGGTTCGCCTAGATCTCCCTTGTTCCCCCTGTCTGAAAAAAGAGTGCCGTCATCACAGCTGCATGGAGAAGCTGCCCGCTGAAGCGGTGATCGATGCGGTTCAAAAAATTCTTTCCGCCGGAACGATCTCCTGTAAACCGTAACTGCAGAACTCCTGATGTTGTAACGTAATTTCAGTAAGTTGTATCACCACTTCGGATTCCGGCCTGTTGCCGGTTTTAGTGACTGAAATACTTCAAGTACTTCAAATACTTCAAGTGCCTAAAGTGCCTAAAGTTTAAGGTGTTATCTGATCAGAAAGTACCGCCACTTCAAGTACATTAGGCACTTTTCTCGAACCATAATTTATTTTTTTTCAATTCTTGCGGCTGCCATTCATTCCTACTGTTTATGCGTAGAACTACCTAAAAAATGTTTGACTTCTTTTGGGATTTCGTATTGTAATAAATGAGGAAGAAATGGAGCACCGCTGTATCGGCATGTCGTAGAAATGATGCCGTCCTGATTTTCCTGAAACAATATGGTCAGTGCTTGTGACAAGAAAAGGAGGTCTTCATGTCGAAAAAAGAAGATGAACACATCCCGCCGCTCCAGTGCAGCCGCCGTCTTTTTCTGAAGGGCTGCACCATCGCCGCTGCTGCCCTTGGATTATCGGAGGTCATGGTCCCCCGGTTGGTGGAGGCGGCGGCCAATCCCCAACGGCCGCCGGTGATCTGGCTCCATTTTCAGGAGTGCACCGGCTGCACGGAATCTCTGCTGCGGGCGTCCCATCCTGATATCGGCCGCCTGTTGCTTGATCTCATCTCCCTTGATTACCATGAAACGGTGATGGCCGCGGCAGGGCACCAGGCAGAAGAGCTGCTGAAACAAACCATCGAAAAACACAGCGGCAAGTTTATCTGCGTGGTCGAAGGCGGCATCCCCACCAAGGACAACGGCATCTACTGCAAGATCGCCGGGCGCACGGCCATGGATATCCTGGCCGAGGTGGCGCCCAAGGCCGCGGCGATCATCGCGGTGGGCAGCTGCGCCGCTTACGGCGGCATCCAGGCGGCCGAGCCGAACCCCACCGGCGCGGTGGGCGTGCAATCGCTTGTTCACGGCACGCCGGTCATCAATATTTCCGGCTGTCCGCCCAACCCGGTTTGTCTGCTGGGAACCATTCTCCATTACCTGACCTTCAAGCGTCTGCCCCCTGTCGATGGCCTGGGCCGACCTCTTTTCGCTTACGGCCGCAAGATTCATGATCAGTGCGAACGACGGGCCCATTTTGACGAGGGCCGTTTTGCCGAACAGTTCGGCGATGCCGGTCATCTGCAGGGCTATTGCCTGTACAAGGTGGGCTGCAAGGGGCCACAGACCTATGCCAACTGCCCGGTGGCCCGCTTCAACGATGTCGGGGTCTGGCCGGTGGGGGTGGGCCACGGCTGCGTCGGCTGCACGGAGCCGGATTTTTGGGACACCATGACGCCCTTTTACGAGAGGCTGCCCGGTGTTGCCATTCCCGGCGGCGACGGTATTGTCACTGGTGCGGGAAGTGCCGGCAAGAAAATTCTCGCCGTTACCGGTGCGGCCATCGGTATCCACGCGGCGGTGGGCATCGGGAAACGCCTTGTCAAAGGCAAGAAAGAAGAATAACCCGGACAGGGGAGGAGAACGGACATGGCGCAGCGAATTACCATCGATCCCATCACCCGGATCGAAGGACATTTACGGATAGATGCGGAAGTGGAGGGGGGCAGGATCAGCAAGGCCTGGTCCTCGGGTCAGATGTGGCGCGGCATCGAGGTCATCCTCCAGGGTCGGGATCCCCGGGATGCCTGGCTTTTCACCCAGCGGATCTGCGGCGTCTGCACCACGGTGCACGCCCTGGCCTCGGTGCGGGCGGTGGAAAACGCCCTTGGACTGGAAATACCCATCAACGCCCATTATGTCCGCAATATAATCATGGCGATCCATGCCCTGCATGATCATATCGTTCATTTTTATGTGCTGTCCGCGCTCGACTGGGTGGATGTGGTTTCCGCCCTCCAGGCCGATCCGGCTAAGACGGCGGCGCTGGCCCAGAGTCTTTCCGAATGGCCCGGCAACAGTGTCAAGCGTTTCAAGGCGGTACAGGAAAAGGTGAAGGCGCTGGTGGACAGCGGCCAGCTCGGTCCCTTTGCCAATGCCTACTGGGGCCACCCCGCCATGGTCCTGCCGCCCGAGGCCAATCTCATGGCGGTTTCTCATTACCTGGAGGCCCTTGATTATCAGCGCAAGGCCACCCAGGCGCTGGGCATCATTTCCGGCAAAAATCCGCATGTGCAGAATCTGTCGGTGGGCGGGGTGACCACCGCCATCAATCTCGACAACGAGGCGGCCCTCAATATGGAGCGCCTTTACTGGGTGAAGCAGCTGGTGGAGGAGGTGCGCGGCTTTATTCAGCAGGTCTACCTGCCTGACGTCATCGCGGTGGGCGCACTCTATAAGGACTGGCTGCCGTTCGGCGCAGGCGTCACCAATTATCTGGCCGTGCCGGACATGGTGCTGGACACCAAGGGCACACAGTTTGATCTGCCCGGCGGCACCATCATGAACGGCGATCCGGCCTCGGTGAAACCGATCAGCAGTTTCAGCGACCCCTATTTCAGGGACAATATTGTCGAGGGCATCACCCATTCGTGGTATGACGGCGACTGGTCGCGCCATCCCTATGAAGGGGAGACGGTGCCCAAATACACCGATTTTCAGGATGACGGCAAGTATACCTGGCTGAAAGCCCCACGTTTTCTTGATAAGCCGATGCAGGTGGGGCCGCTGGCGCAATTGCTGGTGGGCTATGCCCTGGGCCACCGGCAGACGGTCACCAATGTCAATGACGCCCTGAGCCGGGTCAGCGCCGTGGCCGGAGTCACGGTGGGCGCCGAGGTGCTGCATTCCACCCTGGGGCGCCATCTGGCCAGGGCGGTGCGCGCCTCCATGCTTGCCGATCTGGCGTTGAAGCACTGGCAACTGCTGGTGGACAATGTCGGACGCGGCGATCTGGCCATCTTCAATCCGCCGGTCTTTCCCAAGGGAGAACAACGGGGTTTCGGCTTCCATGAAGCGCCCCGGGGTTGCCTGTCCCACTGGATCGTCATCAATGACGGCAAGATCAAGAATTATCAATGCGTGGTGCCTTCCACCTGGAACGCCGGACCGCGGGACAAAGCCGGTCAGCCCGGCCCCTATGAGGCGTCGCTGGTGGGCAATCCCGTGGCGGACCCGGAGAAACCGCTGGAGGTGCTGCGCACCATCCATTCCTTTGATCCGTGCATTGCCTGTGCCGTTCACATGCTGGATCCCGGAGGCAGGGAGCTGGTCAACGTGAAAGTCGTTTAGGGGGTGGCTGCCATGAGTTACGAAAAAAAGTATGTGTGGAGTGTCCTGTTTCGTCTCTGCCACTGGGGTTTTGCCCTGTCAATCATCTTTCTTGTCGTCACCGGCCTGTATATTCATGATCCCTGGACCAATACCATGACGGAGGGCGGCGGGGGCTTCCCCATGGCGGAAATGCGTTTTTTTCATTTCATTGCCGGCTTTGTCTTTACCGCATCGGTGCTGGTGCGTGTTTTTCTTTATCTTTTCGGCAACACCCAGGAGCGGCTGGTGGGGCCCTTGCCGGTGACGCCGGCCAATATCAGAAATTTCTTTTCCACCGTCGCCTTTTATGCGTATATTAGGGATCATCATGAAGAGCGGCTGGGTCATAATGCCCTGGCCGGGATGGTCTATTTGGTCACCTGGCTTCTTGCCCTGCTGCAGCTGGTCAGCGGATTTTTCATGCTGTATCCGGAAAGCGGCGCCTGGCAGGGGTGGGGCGGGGCGATTTTCGGCACCCAGCAGCAGGGGCGGTTTGTGCATCACCTGATCATGTGGTATTTTCTCATTTTCAGTCTGACCCATCTTTACATGCTGGTGTGGAATGATCTGAAATCACCGGAGGGGCTCATTTCCTCCATTTTCAACGGAATCAAATACAAGCCGAAGAATGACAGTTCCGCCAAGGCCTGAAGTGCCTTTGTCATATGGGAAAAATGACGGCGACGCCTGGGTCGAACTGACGGTGCGCGGGGTGGTGCAGGGGGTCGGCTTTCGGCCCTTTGTCCATCGTTTGGCCGTGCAATACGGATTTTCCGGCACCGTTGCCAATGATGCCGCAGGGGTGGTGATCAAACTGGCGCCGCCCCTTTCCCGTGTCGATGCCTTTGTGCGGGCGTTGCGCCGGGAACTGCCGCCGCTGGCCCGGATCGAATCGATCAGTGTCCGCGAAATCGACTGCGCCGGAAAGCAGGATGGTTTCCGCATTCTGGCCAGTACCGGCAAGGGCCGGGCCGACACCATCATTCCGCCGGACGCGGCCCTCTGCCGGGACTGCCTGCGTGAGCTTTTTAACGACAATGACCGTCGTTACCGCTACCCCTTCATCAACTGCACCAACTGTGGGCCCAGGTTTTCCATCGTTGAAGCGGTGCCCTATGACCGGCCGAAAACATCGATGAAGGTCTTTACCATGTGCTCGAGTTGCGCCGCGGAATACGAGGACCCCGCCAACCGGCGCTTTCATGCCCAGCCCAATGCCTGTTGGCGGTGTGGTCCGGTTCTTTCCTGGCATGACGGCGCGGGACGCTTGATTGCCTGTGACGAGCCGCCGGCGGCGGCGGCCCGCGCCTTGGGAGAAGGAAAAATTGTCGCCATCCGGGGGGTGGGCGGCTTTCATCTGGCGGTTGACGCGGCCGGCGAAGCGGCGGTTTGCAGGTTGCGGGAAAGGAAAGGGCGGAAGAGGAAACCGCTGGCCGTCATGGTACGGGATATCGCGGTAGCCCGGGCGTTGTGTTCTCTTTCAGCCGAGGAGGAGGCGGCGCTGACCTCCTGGCGCAGTCCGATTGTGCTTCTGCGCGCAAAGGAGGCAACGAAGCTTGCCCCGTCCCTTGCCCCCGGCATCAACCGCCTCGGGGTGATGCTGCCTTATACCCCTTTGCACCAGCTCCTTTTCCGGGATAAAGAGTGTCCGGCTGCCCTGGTGATGACCAGCGGCAATCGCACGGGCGAGCCGATCTGCATCGCAAGTCCTGAGGCCATGGAGAGGCTTGCCGGCATTGCCGACTTTTTTCTCCTGCATAATCGTGATATCGTTAACCGGGTTGATGATCCGGTGGTGCGGGTTGTGGCCGGCAGGACCGTGGTCATGCGCCGTTCCCGGGGGTATGTGCCGCAAGCCGTCAGCCTGCGGCAAAAAATTGAGCCTGTTCTTGCCTGCGGGGCGGAACTGAAAAATACCTTTTGTCTGGCCCGGGACGACCGGGCGGTTTTAAGCCAGCATATCGGCGATCTGGTCCGGCCGCAACTGCTGCATTTTTTTAAGGAAAGTATTGCCAATATGAAAAATCTGCTTGATATACTGCCACGAGCCGTTGTCTGTGATCTGCATCCAGACTACCTGAGCACCCGCTATGCCGAAGGCTTGACCCTGCCCCTTTATCGGGTGCAGCATCATCATGCCCATGCGGCGGCGGTGATGGCGGAGCATGGGCTTGATGAAGAAGTGCTGGCCGTGATCCTTGACGGCAGCGGTTTTGGCCCTGACGGCACGGTCTGGGGCGGCGAGATTCTGCTGGCCGGACTTTCCTCCTGTCACCGACTGGCCCGGCTTGAACAGCTGCTCATGCCCGGCGGCGACGCGGCGGCGCATGAGCCCTGGCGCATGGGCCTGGCTGCCCTGTGGCAGGCGTACGGTCCGGATGGTTTTGCCCAGGCAACGGCCGGAACAACGCTTGCCGGGATCGATGTCCAAAAGCGCGAGATTATCCGGCAAATGATGGCCGCCAAGATCAATAGCCCCGCCACCTCGAGCTGCGGCAGGCTTTTTGACGCAGTGGCCTCCCTGCTTGATGTCCGGCAGGTGTCCGACTATGAAGGCCAGGCCGCCATGGAACTGGAAGCACTGTCTGAGAGCACCGGCAACGGCTCATTGCCGCACCTCGGCGGCAGGGAAGATCTGCGTTTTTCCGTCATGCTGGAAGAAAAGCCGGAGGTGATGGTGATCAGGTCTTCGCCGATGATCCGGGCGATTGTCGATGCCCTGGGACGGGGAGTCGACCGGACCGAAATCGGTCTTGCCTTTCATGGCTGGCTGATTGAGGCGGTAACCGCCGCCATCGAACGGCTGGCCAAGCGGGTGGGACGGAGAAAAGTGGCGCTGGGCGGCGGCTGCCTGCAGAATGGCCTGCTGCTGGAAGGGCTTGTTTCAAGCCTTGAAGCCGCGGGTTTTGTGGTATACTTCGGCGAGAATGTGCCGGTCAACGACGGCGGCATTGCCCTGGGCCAGGCGGTGATCGGCGGCCTGCTGGCTCGCGGGGAAGGTCGGAAAAAGCAAGAGTTCATCCCGGAAGATGCGGCGGGGAAAGACAAAACGGCGTGTCCTCTGTGCAGCCGGCGATAGGAACGATAAAACTGTTGCTGAGAAGTTAAATGTCTGGAAAAACGGTAAGTTCTGCATTATGTTCAAAGACTATTTTTCCGATACTTCCGCAAAGAAGGAAATCCGGATGAGCTTGCCGCGATGTTCGAAGAAATCGGCCGGGCGTGGGGGGATCCGGCGGCGCGGCACGCCATAACCTGGCCACTGACACTTATTATCCGGCGCAAACCATAATCAATGAACAGGATTGCCATATGTGCTTAGCCGTTCCCATGCGGGTCATCGCCGTCAAAGGCAGCCGGGACGATTTCACCTCTTCCCGCATCGGCATTGTCGAGGCCGGCGGCATTGAAAAGGAGGTGCGGCTTGATCTGGTTGATCGCTGGCCGCAGGTCGGCGACTATCTCATCATCCATGCCGGCTTTGCCATCCATACCCTGGACGCCGACGAGGCGCTGACCAATCTGCGCCTGCTGCGGGAAATGGCCGATGGGCTCGCGCCCCGTTCAGGACCAGGGGAGTAAAGGCCATGGACTACGTGAGCGAATTCCGGGATAAAACCCTCATTGCCCCGTTGCTGGCCGAGCTGAAACAGACGCTGACCCGGCCGCTGCGCCTGATGGAGGTGTGCGGCACCCATACCATGGCCATCTTCCGCCACGGCCTGCGCGCCATCCTGCCCCCTGAGATCGAGCTTATTTCCGGGCCGGGCTGCCCGGTCTGCGTCACCGCCTCTTCCCATATCGACGGCTTCCTTGATGTGGCACAGCGGGATGGGGTGCGGGTGGCGATTTTCGGCGATCTCTTCCGGGTCCCCGGTTCACAAAGCTCCCTGGCCCGTGCCCAGGCGGCGGGCGCGAAAGTCGAGATCGTCTATTCGCCCATGGACGCCCTGACCCTGGCGGAAAAGCACGAGGGGGAGGAGGTCGTTTTTCTGGCGGTCGGTTTTGAAACAACCATGCCGCTGGTGGCGGCCACCATTCTTGAGGCCGGGAGGCGCAAGCTCGCTCATTTTTCCGTTTTTTCAGCGGGCAAAATCATGCCGCCGGCGCTCCACGCCCTGCTCGCCGACCGGGAGCTTGCCCTGGACGGCTTGCTTTGTCCCGGCCATGTCTCCACCATCATCGGCGCCGAGGCCTATGAGCCCCTGGTTCGTGATTACGGCATTTCCTGCGTTATCGCCGGCTTTGAGCCGGTTGACATCCTCCAGGCGGTGCTGCTGCTGGCCCGGCAGAAAAGGGACGGGCGGGCCGAGGTGGAAAACGGCTATGCGCGGGCGGTCGCTTGGCAGGGAAACAGCCGGGCGCGGCAGGTGATGAACGAGGTGTTTGCGCCGGTTGACACCCCGTGGCGCGGACTCGGAATGATCAAGGCCAGCGGCATGGCGATCAGGGAGGAGTTTGCCTGCTTTGACGCGGAAAGGAAATTTGCAGTCCGCCTGCCGGAGTCAATTGAACCAAAAGGCTGTCTCTGTGGAGAGATACTGCGGGGCAGAAAAAAACCGCAGGCCTGTCCTCTTTTCAAGTCACGTTGCACTCCCATGGATCCAGTGGGACCCTGCATGGTGTCAAGTGAAGGAACCTGCGCCGCCTATTACCGTTTTGGCGAGGGCCGATGAAAAACGACACGATTCTTCTTGATCACGGCAGCGGCGGCCTGGCGAGTGGGGAGCTGATCCGCGATATATTCCTTTCCCGTCTCGGCAACCCGGTACTGGGGCAGCTGGAAGACAGCGCCATCATTGAAACGGATCGCGGCAGGCTTGCCTTTTCCACCGACAGCTATGTGGTGGACCCGCTTTTTTTCCCGGGCGGCGATATCGGTCTGCTTGCCGTGCACGGCACCATCAATGATCTGGCCATGCGCGGCGCCCGGCCCTTGTGTCTCAGTCTGGCTATGATTCTCGAGGAAGGGCTGCCGCTCGACGATTTGCAGCGGATTGTCGCCTCGATCGACAACGCCTGCCGGGAGTCCGGGGTGCCGGTGGTCACCGGCGACACCAAGGTGGTGCAGAAGGGCAAGGGGGACAAGGTCTTCATCAACACCTCCGGCATCGGCCTGGTGGATGAGGGGCTTGATATTTCCGCCCGCATGGCACGCCCCGGCGACGCGGTCATCCTCTCCGGCAGCATGGGGGACCACGGCATTACCATTCTGGGGCAGCGGGCCGGTATCTCTTTGTTCGGGAATCTGCGCAGCGACACCAGGGCCCTGCATCGCCTCGTGCAGAAACTGCTTGCGACTGTTCCCGGCGGCGCGGTGCATACCCTGCGTGATCCGACCAGGGGCGGGGTGGCGACATCGCTTAATGAGATTGCCGCTGCTGCCGGGGTGGCGATTGAGCTTGATGAAGATTGCATCCCGGTCACGCCCCAGGTGGCGGCGGCCTGCGAAATCCTCGGCATGGATCCGCTGTATCTGGCCAATGAGGGCAAATGTCTGGCCGTGGTTGACGGAACGCATGGCGCGGCGGCTCTTGCCGCCATGCACGGCATGCCGGAGGGTCGCGATGCCCGCATCATCGGCCGGGTGACGGAAAGTCCTCCCGGCCAGGTCGTGCTGCACACGGCTGCCGGCGGCGCACGCATCGTCCGTTCCCTGACCGGCGAACCGCTGCCGAGGATCTGCTGAATGCCGGGAGACAGAAGCTGGAAGGCAGGAGGAAAAAGATGACTGCACGGAAAAAAAAGGTCGGCATTCTCGGCATCGGCAACCTGCTTCTCGGGGATGAAGGATTCGGCGTCCATGTCATCCGCTATCTTGAAGAACACTACGCATTCCCGGAGCAGGTTCGGCTGCTTGACGGCGGCACTGCCGGCATCTACATGGCCCCTTTTCTGGAGGAGGTTGACCTTCTCCTCGTGGTTGACGTGGTGGCGGTGGACGGGGTGCCCGGCTCAATTCATCTTTTCAATGGCAATGACCTGAAAGGGGCGGGCCTCCAGTTGCGCATGTCCCCGCATCAGCTCGGATTGCTCGAGGTTTTGGAAATCAGCCGACTGCGAGAGCTGGCGCCGGAGGAGGTGACCTTCATCGGCGTGGTGCCAGCGAAGGTGGAAATTTCCATGATACTGTCGGAGACAATGGCCGGTAAAGTGGTTGAGGTGGCGGAGATGATTGTCGCCACCCTGGCGAGGGAAGGAATTCATGCACGAACTGTCACTGGTGCAGGGGCTGCTGCGGCAGCTAGCTGACCTTGCCGGAAAACATGGCGCGACGTCCGTCAGCCGGGTAAAGGTGGAGATTGGACCGTTGTCAGGCATCGTGGTCGATTCCTTTTGTTTCGGATTTGAGGTGTTGGCCGTGGAGGATGAGTTGACGCAACGGGCAATACTTGAGATTGTCGTGCCGCCCCTGCAGTATCAATGCTGCCATTGCGGCAGTTCTTGTCCGGCAACAACGACCATGCCGGACAGCTGCCCCCGTTGCGGCACGACGTTACTGGTGCCGGCAGGGGGCGACGGCATCGTGCTGTTGCAGGTGGAGATGGAGTGAGGAGTTTTTGATTGCGGATTTGGGATTTGGGAATGTGGATTGATAAATATTCACCATAGTGGACGCAGAGGGTGCTGGAAAAAAATCTGCGTGTTCTCCGTGTGCTTTGTGGTGAAAAGAGACATTTTACGAGTTTGAATTTTCAGGTGGAATTTTATGTGTGATGATTGCGGTTGTGCGGCCCCCGGCCCAAAGGTGGTGGAGGTCAACCAGAGCCTGCTTGCGGCCAACGACGCCCTGGCGGCAAAAAACAGAACGCATATCGAGGCGCTGGGCGCGGTGGCGATCAACATGATCAGCAGTCCTGGATCAGGCAAGACCACCCTGCTGGAAAAAACCATCGAAAGATTAAAAGGCGAGCTGCGCATCGGCGTCATCGAAGGGGACATTGAAACGGAACGGGACGCCGATCGCATCCGGGCCAAGGGGGTGCCGGTGGTGCAGCTGACCACCGGCGGGGCGTGCCATCTTGATGCCGCGTTGACCCACAGGGGGCTGCATGCCCTGGAAGACCAACTGGTCGACAAAAAGCTTGACCTGCTCTTTATTGAAAATGTCGGCAATCTTGTTTGCCCGGCCACCTTTGATTTGGGCGAGCATCAGCGGGTTGTGCTGGTTTCCGTGCCCGAGGGACCCGACAAACCGGCAAAGTACCCGAAGGCCTTTGTCAGTTCGCAGCTCTTTATCATCAGTAAAACCGATTTACTTCCTTATTTTGATTTTTCTCCGGCAGCCGCCGCAAAGGAGGCGCTGCAGCTCAATCCCCGTCTGGCCGTCATGGAGCTGTCCGCCGCTACCGGCGAGGGGCTTGACGGGTGGCTGGATTATCTGCGCAGTCTCTGTCGATGATTTTCGGACTCACTGATGACCTCATCTTTCCGCCCCCCTATCTGGCCAGGGAAGACGGTCTGCTGGCCATCGGCGGCGACCTTTCGGTGGAGAGGCTGTTGCTTGCCTATTCCCAGGGGATTTTTCCCTGGTACGGTGAGGAAGATCCTATTCTCTGGTGGGCGCCGGATCCCCGGCTCATTCTTGAGCCGGGGTCGTTTCATCTGTCCAGACGACTGGCCCGGGTCATCAGGCAGGGCATATTTTCGGTGAGTTTCGATGCCGCGTTTGAACAGGTGATCGACGCCTGTTCTTCTCCCCGGCCCGGAAAGGAGCAGGGCACGTGGCTTGTTCCTGAAATGAAGGAGGCGTATGTCCTGCTCCATGAGAAAGGCTATGCCCATTCCGTGGAGTGCTGGCGGGACAAAGAGCTTGTCGGCGGACTGTACGGCGTGTCGCTCGGCAGGATTTTTTTCGGCGAATCCATGTTTTCCCGGGAGTCGAACAGTTCGAAAGTCGCCTTGGCGTATCTGGTCAAGCTGTTGCAGGGATGGCAGTTTGACCTGATCGACTGCCAGATGAAGACAGGTCATCTCATCAGCCTGGGAGCCAGGGAGATAACGGGACACGAATTCTACGCGCGTCTGCAGCAGCATGTCCATTTGCCCGCCCACCAAGGATTCTGGAGTGATTTTCTCTTAAAATTCCATCCTTGACAACCGTTTTGCAGGAATTATCATTTACTTAGGAGGAGGCAAAAAGGCGGTTAAATGAAAAGTTCATTGGCAAAGGAGGTGTTGATTCATGTTTGATCTGATTCCATTTCGACGTCGGCATGGGAATGTCCCGGATGTTTTCGAGGAAATGGAGGACGTGTTCAAGAAAATGTGGAAAGGCACATTGTTTCATGAAATGATGACGGATTTTGATACAAACTGGTCTCCTCGTCTTGATGTTTGTGAAACAAAGGATGCCCTTGAGGTTGTTGCCGACCTTCCCGGCTTGGACAAAAAAGACATAGATATTTCCCTCGAAGGCGATGTCCTGGTCATCAAGGGTGAGAAGCACGAAGAGCACAAGGAAAGCGAAAAGCATGTTCATCGTATGGAGCGGCGGTATGGCTCTTTCTATCGGGCCATGCGCTTGCCGGTCGAGGTAAAGAGTGAGAATATCGAAGCCTCCTTCAAAGACGGTGTGTTGACGGTCACTCTTCCGAAGTCCGAGGAAGCAAAAAAGAAAATCGCCCATATTGACGTTCATTGAGGCGCAAGTTTCCTTGTGGAAAAAAACCCGCGTTAGCGCGGGTTTTTTTGTGGCGGCTGCGCGGGATGGGAATGAGATATCGTATTTTTGTCGTCATTTCATTTGACTCATGCGCATTTGTCGACGTAATGTTAAAAAAGCAAATTACTTCTTCATTCGATTCCTCAATTTCGTGTGAGCAGATGTGACCAATTCCCCGGACGAAGCGGGCGATCAATCGCTTGCGGCAAGAACGAACACCACTCTGCAGATGGAAACCGCGCGGCGCATCCAGCGGCTGACGGAAGAACTCAATGATGTAACCATCCAGCTTAACAGGGAAATAATCCTGCGTAAAAACATTGAAAATGTTTCCCGGGAAAGGGAGAAATTTTTCCGACTGCTGCTTGACGCGACTTCCGATGGGGTCTGGGACCGCAACATACCGACAGGTGAAGTCTATTACGGCGAAAACTGGGCAAGGATGCTGGGGTATACTGTCCGGGAAGTAAAAGAAAAGAACATTAAATGGGAAGATTTGCTGCATCCTGATGATAAGTCGCAGACCTTGGATGCGATCAGGAATCATTTCAAAGGTGAAACCTCGCGATATGTTGCGGAATTTCGTTTGCGCAACAAGGGCGGGGGATGGCAATGGGTGCTGGCCCGGGGAAAGGTGGTTGAGTGGGACGAGGAGGGGCAGCCGGTACGTTTTGTCGGCACCCATTATGATATTTCCGATCGGAAGAAGGTGGAAGATGAGCTGAAGGAAAGTTCGAGGAAAATCAAGGAGTTTGCTTACTCCGTGGTTCATGATTTGAAAAATCCTGCCATTTCCATCCATGGGCTTGCGAAAAAAATGCGTCAGAAGTATGGCGACGTGCTTGATCAGAAGGGTGCTTCCTTTTGTGAGCAGATTCTTCGGTCAGCCGAGCAGATAGCCGTGCTTGTGGATAAGATAAATCTTTTTATTGCGGCCCGGGAAGCACCGCTCCTTCTGCAGAAGGTTTCCTTGCAGGAGGTTTTTGCCATAATTCGTGAGGAATTCACACTGCAAGCGGATCGTCGGGTGGTGAAATGGATCGTGCCGGAGATTCTGCCCGAAATAATCGCCGACCGTCTTTCCCTTTTACGAGTCCTGCGTAATTTTGTCGATAATTCGATAAAATACGGTGGGGAAAATCTTGGTGAAATTGAGTTGGGCTACCGGGATTCCCCGGAATTTCATATCCTTTTTGTCCGGGATAATGGAGTCGGACTTGATCAGGAGGATTCAAAAGGGATTTTCGGCATGTTCAAGCGCAAGAAAACGTCCTGTGGGATTGAAGGGACAGGGCTTGGCCTGGCCATTGTCAAGGAAATCGCCGCCCAGCACGGCGGGAAGGTATGGTTTGAGCCCGAGCGCAAGCGAGAGGGCATTACTTTTTTTATTTCATTTTCTAAATCATTGATAACCGATTAGCTGGTACGGATTGCTGATGCGAGCCGGTTTTTTAGGCAAGGTTGCCGGAGGCATGGCGCTTTGACGGCAGGGAAATCGGCGGCACGCCGGTTTGGAATGACAACAAAGAGGATCGCTTCGTATGGAAGATATTTTGGTACAGGTACAGGAAGTCATTACCTTTTATGGGTTAAATATCCTTGCCGCCTTAATTATTTATATCATTGGTCGGTTGACCGCCAAGTTTCTGCAGGGATTTGCCGAAAAACTGATGACCAAAGGCAAGGTGGATCCGACCTTGATCCATTTTGTCGGCAACCTTGCCTATATCGGCATGCTGACCTTTGTCATCCTGGCGGCTCTGAACCAGCTCGGCATTCAGACCACCTCCTTTATCGCCGTGCTTGGTGCCGCAGGCCTCGCCGTCGGCCTTGCCCTGCAGGGATCGCTTTCCAATTTTGCCGCCGGAGTTCTGCTTATTCTTTTCCATCCCTTTAAGAAAGGAGATTTCATCGAGGCTGCCGGAACCGCCGGGACAGTGGAAGAAATTCAGATTTTTACCACCATGCTCGCCACTCCGGACAATAAAGCCATCATCGTCCCCAATTCCAAGATCATCGGGGATAATATCGTCAATATCACCTCCAAACCCACCCGCCGGGTTGATTTCGTTTTTTGCGTCGGCTATGGTGACGATATTGACAAGGTGAAAGAGGTTATCGAGCAGGTTCTTGTCGAAGACGAGCGCATTATGCAGGATCAGGAAATTTTCATCGGCGTTGCCGCACTTGCGGACAGCAGTGTCAATTTTGCGGTTCGCGTCTGGGTGAAGTCATCTGATTACTGGCCGGTATTCTTTGACACCAATGAAAGGATGAAAAAAAGATTTGATGCGGAAGGTGTTTCCATCCCTTTCCCGCAACGGAATGTGCATGTCTATGAAGCGGCAAGGGTGACCTGAGAGTTTGCCGGATTGGTGCAGGTTCTGTTAGCCCCGGTGATTTGTTGCTTGCCGCAGTAATTTCGGCGGCACAGGATCAAGAGATCGGAGCTTTTCCAGCAACAGCCGGGTTGAAGCAGGCGAGGGGAGGGTGTCAGCATCAGCCTCCAGGGACTGGACGGCCTTTGTCGCCATTTTGGCCATGCCTTTTTTATTACCGCTTTCCATCAGGATGTAAACGCCGGCTGCCCGGATAAACCCCTGCAGTGCTGATTTTTCCCTGCCCTGGGCCGTCAGCCACAGTTTTTCCAAAACATCGTGTACCTCAAAGAAAAGCCCTTCGTCCCAAAGGACAAAGGCCCGGGTAAGCGGATCCTGTATCTTTTTTCCGTCAATGGCGGCGACACATCGCGCGTAACGCTTCATTCTGTCTTCGATATAGGCCTTCGCGGGGGGAGATAACTCTGTCTGCAGCAGCTTTGCGGCTGTGGTTTCAATTTCGGCAAGGGACGGCGTGTCCGGATTTTCAAGGACGCGGGAAAGTGCCGAGGCAAGACTGTTGCGAATAATCCGCGCTTGGCGGTCGGTAAAGGGATTGAAATTCTGATTATCCATGCCGGGACAGGATTACAGAAAATTCCGGCAAAAAGCAAGGGAACGGTTCAGGGACTTTGATGAAAAAAATGATGGAAGCGGTCAAGCTGTTCCGGGACGAAAGAAGCTGGGAGCAGTTTCACAGCCCGAAAAACCTGTCCATGGCGCTGATGGTGGAATGCGCGGAACTGGTTGAGCATTTTCAGTGGTTGAGCCAGGAGGAAAGCAGAAATCTTCCCTTGGAAAAACGTCAGGCCGTGGAAGAGGAAATAGGCGACGTGCTTATTTATCTGGTCAATCTTGCGGAAAAGCTCGGGGTTGATCCTCTGGAGGCCGCCTGGAGAAAACTGGCAAAGAACCGGATAAAATATCCCGCCGACAAGGCGTATGGAAAATCACTGAAATATGACGAATATGAAAATGAATGATCCTGCCGATGAATTGATTGCCGTGGTTGACGAGGCCAATCGGGAAATCGGCAGCGCAACCAGGCGGGAGATGCGCAGTAACAACCTGATCCATCGGGCCACCTTTATTTTTGTCTTGAACCGCAGCGGCGAATTGTTTGTCCAGAAACGGACGCAAAACAAGGATGTTTATCCCGGATATTTCGACGTTGCAACGGGAGGCGTGGTCGGGGCAGGTGAAACTTATGAAGAATCGGCCCGGCGGGAACTTGAAGAGGAGCTTGGCATCGTCGGTCAGCCTCTTGATGCCCTCTTTGATTTCTTTTGGCAGGATGAAGGCAACAGGGTTTGGGGGCGGGCTTTTGTCTGTCGCTATGACGGGCCGGTGGCACTGCAACAGGAAGAAGTGGAGTGGGGAGAATTCATGCCTCTTGGACAAGTGAATGAGATGGTGAAAAGCATGCCGTTCACTCCGGATGGGCTCTATGCGCTGGATCGATTTTCGCTACGGCGCTGACATCCCCCACCCGTCTTTTGTGCTGACCACGGCGCGTGTTTTCAGGCTCTTTACGGCTGTCATGCTCTTTCGAAATAAAAAAAATAGATTTTTCAGGAGGATTTATGGTCGCGGCAGAACCTTTTCGTTATACAGCAGACGAGCTTTTTTCCTGGATTTCCGGGAAGCCGGATTTTGTCTTGCTTGATGTCCGCAATGAAAAAGAGTTTTCCAACTGGTATGTGGAAGGGCCGTCTCTGTTTCCCTATATCAATATCCCCTATTTCAATTTCATGGAGGATCCGGCGGAGAGCGTCGCCATGATCCCTGCCGGCGAGAAAATCAGGATCGTCTGTTCCAAGGAGGGCTCGGCCAAATATGTTGCCGAACAGCTCATCTCGCATGGGATTGCCGATGTCGGGTACATGGCCGGCGGCATTGTCGCCTGGGGGAATGTGCTTGGCGCCCGGCGGGTGAGTGACGAAAAATCCGCCTACGAATTGTACCAGGTGGTGCGGCCCGGCAAGGCGGCGTGCAGCTATCTGCTGCTGTGCGGCAAGGAGGCCATGGTTTTCGACCCTTCCAGGAATATTGATTTTTACATCGATTTTGCCGCAAGGCGCGGCGCTGCAATTGTAAAGAGTTTTGAAACCCACCGGCAGGCCGATTATATTTCCGGCTCCATCGACATGGCGACAAAAACCGGGGCTTCGATCATGGTAAAGAAAGAGGACTTTCTCGGTGCTGATTTTGAATATACCGCTCTTGAAGATGGCCGGATTTTTACCTTCAGCCGGGGAGATGTGGAAGTCAAAGCCATTCACACCCCAGGGCATACTCTGGGCAGCACCTCCTATCTGATCGACAATAAATATTTGTTAAGCGGCGATACGATTTTTATTAACACCGCCGGGCGTCCGGATCTGGGCGGCAAAAGCGCGGAATGGTCCCGTCATCTCTATCTGACCCTGACGCTGAAAATGCGCGGCTTAAACGACGATATTCGCGTGCTGCCGGGCCATTATACCTCTTGGGACGAAGCCAACCAGGACGGGATCTTCATGGAGAGTCTCGGTCGGATCCGCAAGAAAAATAGAGCCTTTCATCTGCCCAATGAACTCAAATTCGCGGAATTTATCGAAGCCAATCTCAGGCCTCAGCCCGGGGTTTATTCCCAGATCCGGCGGGTAAACGGCGGTTGGCTGAAGGTGGAAGCAGATGAAGCAGATATCATGGATCTCGGGAAAAATGAGTGCGGCGCAAGCAATTACGGCAAGGTGGGCGTCAGTGCGGAAAAAAACAGGGAAGAAAGTTGAGAGGCAGAGGGGAACGGATAATTTTGCGCCTGGTCCCGCGGCCCGCGGTTTTGCTCTGCGCGGTGTGCTGGGGAATAAACAGACTGATGTCTTTTATGATGTTCACGCCGAATAGTTCGATTTGACCTGGTGGGAGATGTCGGAGAATTGTTTTTTGATGGCATGCGGATTGTGTTCGTCGATGCCGTCTTTTATTTCATGGTGTTTTACCGTCCATGTTCTGACCAGGTTGCGACCCGAGTTTTTCGCCGCATACAGGGCCTGATCCGCGCGTGCAATAACTTCATGCCGGGACATCACCGGGTTTGGCTTCTTTCTCGTTTTTTTTCCGCTGCTTTTTTGTCCAGCTCATCGAGCCGTTTCCGCAGCTCTTCGCTGACGGCCACCCTGCCTTCAAGTACGCAGCCACGTCGTCCGGGCACGCACTCCGCGTGCAGTTTGAGGCATTTGTCGGTGTTGTAATCGTAGTTTTTACATGAAAAAGTCATGGTGATCTCAATTTGATAGAAATAAAAGAGGCCGTGTTGATTTTCTGGAAGCCGGCATTCGCGAGTGGGGAATAATAGTCAATTCAGGCAAAGAAGACAAGATGCGTGACATTTTTTGTTTTGTTGCAGGCGGCAAGCGGCATGGCGTGAAGCATCCGGATCAGCCGGGGTGCATGAAAAGAACCTTTGCTCCTCTAATATTTCGCGCCTTCAGTTCGGCCAGGGCAATGTTTGCATCCCGCAAGGCAAATTTCCGCACCTCCGGCCTGATGGGAATGGCTGCGGCCAGCTCCAGAAACTGCCGGATATCCGTTCGGCTGACATTGGCCACGCTCTTGATTTCCTTTTCCTGCCAAAGATGGGCGGGATAGTCAAGTTGAAGCAGGACGTTTTTGTCGGCTTCTTCCTTGCGGATGGCGTTTATCACCAGGCGGCCGCCTGGGGAGAGAGCGGCAAGCGAGGTAATCACCGGTTTCCAGGCCGGAGTGGTGTCTATGATGCGGTCGATTTCCAGTGGGGGTTTGTCGCCGATGTCTCCGGCCCATGTTGCCCCGAGAGCCAAGGCGAATTTTTGTTCATTCACGCTTCGGGCAAAAACAAAGATCCGTGAAGCGGGAAAGAGGTGGCGTGCCAGATGAAGGACGAGATGAGCCGAGGCCCCGAATCCGCAGAGGCCCAGTGTCATGCCGTTTGTCAAGCCGGTAAGACGCAGGGAGCGGAAGCCTATCGCCCCGGCACAAAGCAGGGGCGCGGCCTCGATGTCGCTGAAGATGTCCGGAATGGCGAAGCAGGAGCTTTCCGGCGCGGTCATGTATTCGGCATAACCGCCGTGAAAATCCCTGCCGGTCGCCTTGAAATCCGGGCAGAGATTTTCATTGCCCGTCCGGCAGAATCGGCAACTGCCGCAGGCGGAAAAGATCCAGCCCACCCCTACCCGGTCGCCCGGTTGAAAGAACGTCACCTTTGCGCCGACAGTGTGAATCCTGCCGATGACCTGATGGCCAAGGACAACCGGCAATCGGGGCGGCGGTGTTCGCCCCTCGATTTCATCCAGCTCTGTGTGGCAGACGCCGCAGGCGGAAACCCGGATGAGAAGTTCGTTTTCAGCCGGCTGCGGAACAGCAAGGTTTTCCAGGGCAAGTCGTTCTTCGTTCTCCCGGAGGAGTCCGATTTTTTTCAACACCATTGCCTGCATGGGGCTATGGAAAAATCAGATCAGAAGGGCATGTTGCAAAAAATGGGTGCACGGCTTTTTATGGTTTCTCCAGAACATCCTCGGCCCAAGACATTGCCGCGGCAACACGGGGAAAGCCGATGGTGGAAATAAGCAGAAGCAGGGTGTGCTGAATTTCCTTCCTGTCGGCGCCCGCCTCAAGCGCCCGCCGGGTGTGGGAGTGCACCGAACCCTCGGACTGCACCGCCGCGGCCGCGCCAAGCTGGATCAATTCCGATGTTTTTCGATCAAGAGGGCCTGCGCCCCGTACCGTTGTTCCCAGGTTGTCGAGGGCGGAAAATATTTCAGGGAAATGTTTGGACAGGTTGGTGTGGTGCTTTGGGCGTTTCTGGTCGGACATGAGCGTTCTCCTTGGATGTTGGTATTGATCATTTGTTGCTATCACTTCTTTTCGTGTCTGCTATTGCATCCGGCGGATGCGGACCTCGATTTCCTTGTGCTTCTGCAACAGATCGACAAGTTGTGCCGGGTCCGTGTCTCCATAATGATAGGGGTAAAGAATCATGGGTTTGAATGCCTTGGCCGCATCGGCCACCATCGCCGGAGTCATGGTGTAGGGCAGATTCATTGGCAGAAATGCGCAGTCAATGGCGGAGAGTTTCTTCATCTCCGGAATGTTTTCCGTATCGCCCGCAATATAAAGGCGTTTGTCGCCGATGGTGAGGATGTAACCGTTCCCCTCGCCCTTGGGGTGAAAAAGCTCGCCGGTGTCTCGTTTGTGGAGAAGATTATAGGCCGGCACCGCTTCGATCAGGATTTTCCGGACGGTTTCTTTTTCCCCATTTTTCAGGATTTTGCCGGAGCCGAGCTGTCGGCGGCATTTCTCCGTCAGGATGATGGTCGAATCTTCCTTGCGAATGGCCTCCAGGGCCAGGGGGTCGAGATGGTCGCGATGTTCATGGGTGATGAGAATGATATCCCCTTTGGGGAGCAGGGTATAGTCGGCTGTTTTGCTCCAGGGGTCAATGTGAATGTTTGTGTCCGCGATGGTCAGCATCAGGGAGCCGTGGCCGATAAAGGTTATTTTCAGATCCCCGGCAGATGTGGGAATGATGTCTTCCTCGAATTCAACCGGTGCGGCGATTGCCGCGGCATAAAAAAGAACCATGCCCAGCAGCATAAAAAAGATTTTTCGCATTGACCTGCCTCCTTTGATTTATTTAAACTATCATTTTCATGATAGATGAAAGTTTAGCATCAATACTCTCTTGATGGCAAGAGGATAACTGTGTTTAAACTGCCCGTCACTGTTTTTCGGGGGATCAACCCCGCACTCTTTTCCCGGCATCGGTTTCCGAAATAAAATGAAAACACGGTTTCAGCTTGATATTCTGCCGCAGCCGGATGATACCACCTGCGGTTCCACCTGCCTCCATGCCGTGTACCGTTATTTCGGCGATACAATTGAGCTGGAACAGGTGGTCAGTGAAGTGACGCACCTGGAGACGGGTGGAACCCTGGCGGTTTATCTTGCCCTCCATGCCTTGGGGCGCGGCTACTCAGCCACCATGTTCACCTATAATCTCCATTTTTTCGACCCCACCTGGTTTCATCCTCACGGACAGAATCTGCGGGAAAAACTTCTTGCCCAGGCGGCATTCAAAAATGATAATCCTCGACTGCAGGAAGCAACCTCGGCCTATCTTCATTTTCTGGAACTGGGCGGTAAAATTTATTATGAAGATCTTACCCGCAGTTTGATCCGCTGGTATTTGCGGAAGAATGTGCCCATCATTACCGGTCTCAGCTCCACTTATCTGTATCAAAGCATGCGCGAGTTCGGGATAACCGGGGAAGAGGATGATCTGCGAGGCGATCCTGCCGGCCATTTTGTCGTGCTGTGCGGCTATGACAAGGAGGAGCGGACCATCCATGTGGCGGATCCTTTTCATCAGAATCCTCTTGCCGCCCAGCAGGATTATATCGTCAACATTGACCGGGTTCTCTGCGCCATCCTGCTCGGGGTTTTGACCCATGACGCCAATTTTCTCATTATTCAACCCCGTAAAAAGTGAAGGCTATCTTGATGCAGACTTTAGTCGTCGTTAATGATCCCAAGGACTGGCCGCTGGAAATCGAAGGAATCGAACTGGTCGCGGCGCGCACGTATCTAACCGATCCCTCCTATGCCAAGCTGCGCAAGGCAATGGTCTTTAATCTCTGTCGTTATTACCGTTACCAGAGCACCGGTTACTACGTGTCGCTGCTGGCGTCGGCCCGGGGCCATAAACCACTGCCCGATATCACCACCATCCAGGATTTGAAAAGCCAGACCATTATCCGCATCGCCTCGGACGAGCTGGATGAACACATCCAGAAAAGTTTATCCCATATCCGTTCACGAGAATTCGTGCTCAGTATCTATTTCGGTCATAATGTCGCCAAGCAGCATGACAAGTTGAGCCAGCATCTGTTTCATCAGTTTCAGTCGCCTTTTCTGCGGGCGTATTTCGTGCATAATGAAAAACATCAGAAATGGTTTCTGCAGAACATCAATCCCATTCCGGCCGGTGAAATCCCGCCGGAGCACCGCCCCTTTGTTGTCGAAGTGGCGCGGGACTATTTCATGGGGCGTCGGCGCATCGTCAAGCGACGCAGCCATTCCCGTTATGATCTGGCCATTCTCCACAACCCTCATGATCCTGAGCCGCCTTCCGATAACCGGGCCCTGCACCATTTTGCCAATGCGGCGGATTCGCTCGGCATCAATACGGAGATGATCATCAGGGATGATTACGGTCGGCTGCCGGAATTTGATGCCCTGTTTATCCGGGAAACCACCAGCGTTAACCATCACACTTACCGTTTCGCCCGCCGGGCGGCGGCCAAGAAGCTTGTGGTGATTGATGATCCGGAATCGATTCTGAAGTGTACCAACAAAGTCTTTCTGGCGGAGATCCTGGAAAGGAACAGGGTGTTGACGCCGAAAACCGTTATTGTCCACAAGGACAATGCCGCGGAGGTGGCTGGCCAGCTCGGCTTTCCCTGTATCCTGAAGCAGCCGGATTCCTCTTTTTCCCAAGGGGTGATGAAGGTGGAATCATCCGACGAGCTGCGGCACCAGGTAACAAAACTGCTGGATAAATCCGATTTGGTCATTGCCCAGGAATTTCTACCCACCGAATATGACTGGAGGGTGGGAATATTTGACCGCCAGCCCCTTTATGTCTGTAAATATTTCATGGCCAAGAAGCACTGGCAGATCATCAAGCGGGACGCGGACGGCATGAAGACCGACGATGGCAATTATTCCACCCTGCCCGTTGAGCATGCGCCGGATCAGTTGATCCGTACCGCTTTGAAGGCGGCCAATCTGATCGGTGACGGTCTTTACGGCGTTGATATCAAGCAGATCGGTAAGAAGTTTTATGTCATCGAAATTAATGATAATCCAAATATCGACGCAGGCGTTGAGGATTCTGTTTTAAAAGAAGAACTGTATTTGCGCGTCATGCGCGTTTTTCTGCGGCGCATTGAGCATAAAAATGAATGGGGGCAGTCATGGTAGCACCTTCACCCTTGCATCTTTTCGAGGGGTTTGGCGTCGAGCTTGAGTATATGATCGTCAGCAACGGCAACCTTGACGTGCTGGCCGCCGCCGACCGGCTGCTTGCGGCTGTTTCCGGCGAGGTGCAAAACGAGGTCGAGCTGGGCGACATCGCCTGGTCCAATGAACTGGCCCTGCATGTGGTGGAATTCAAGACCAACGGGCCGGTTGCCTCTTTGGACCGGGTTGCCCCCCGTTTCCAGGAAAACATCGGCAGGGCGAACGAGTTGCTTGCCGAGATGGGGGCCAGACTTATGCCCACCGCCATGCACCCCTGGATGGATCCGCTCAGGGAAACAAAGTTGTGGCCGCACGGCAGCAAGGTGATTTATGAGGCGTACAACCGCATTTTCGGCTGCCAGGGTCATGGCTGGTCCAACGTCCAGTCCACCCATCTCAATCTGGCCTTTCACGGCGACGATGAGTTCGGCCGGCTGCACGCCGCCATCCGGTTGCTGCTGCCCATTCTTCCGGCGCTGGCGGCGAGTTCCCCATTGGTCGAGGGACGACCGAGCGGTCTGCTTGACACCCGTTTGGAATATTACCGATTCAACCAGAAACGGGTTCCTTCCATCAGCGGCGCAATCATCCCGGAGCCTGCCTACACCAGAAAAGATTATGAGGAAATGATATTACAAAAGAATTATCGGGATATCGCTCCCTATGATCCGCAAGGGATCCTGCAGGATGAGTGGCTGAATTCCCGGGGGGCCATTGCCCGTTTCGAGCGTTCGGCCATTGAGATCAGGGTGCTTGACATCCAGGAATGTCCGGCTGCCGACCTGGCAGTGGTCTCCGCCATCGTCAGCGTGCTGCGGGCGCTGGTGGGCGAGCGCTGGCGCTCCTTTGCCGAACAGGCCTCGTTTGCGGTGGCGCCGTTGGCCGAGCTCTTTGTTGCCGCCGTCCGCCAGTCTGATCAGACCGTTATAGCCGATCCGGCCTATCTCGGATTTTTCGGGGTCAGGGAAAAAAAGATTACTGCCGGCGAGCTGTGGCGGGCCCTGATCGAGCAAACTGTTGGTCCGGAGATTCCGTACCGTGGGCAAATTGATGGTCTTTTGAAGAAGGGGCCGCTCGCCCGGCGCATCCTCAGGGCGGTGGGAGCGGATTCATCCCGGGAAAGGCTGCGTGATGTGTACGGCAGGCTCTGCTCCTGCCTTGCTTCCGGAGAGATGTTTTCGCCCTGAGAGCGCACGACATTCCCATCCGGCAGCCGCTTGCAGGCGGCCGGCGGATGTTGCGGGCTTGAAATTTACAGACTGATGACCGCCGCGTCGCAGGCAAGATGGATGAGTTCCACCGCAGTCCCCATCCTTGCTCCTTCGATGAGGTCCGCTTCGCTTATTTTGCGCGACTTGCAACAGGGGGTGCAGGCCAGAACCGGGACGTTGTGACCCTGGAGATAGGTCATGAGGTCGTCGGCGGAGTCGCCTGTTGCCGCCTTGACGTGCTCCAGAAGGCCCTCCTTGGCCAGATAAACCGCGTCATCGAGCAGGAAAAGCGTGACGTTTTTTCCTTCCTTGTGGGCAATGGTGGCCAGATGGATCGCTCGTGCCGCCCGATTCGGGTTGTCGGTACCGCATGCCAGGGTAATCACTACATTATTTGTCATTTTTTCACCTCTTGTCATTGAAATTAAAAAAATAAAACGACCGACGCTTTACAAACTTTCAAATACGAATATAATATTAATTAGAGGGCGAGTCTGACATGTAAAAAATAAGAGAGCGGTCATCGCATCGTATACTTCAAGAGAGACTCACCCCACAAAAAGCAGAGTCGTGTTTGACTCTGCTTTTTTTTGTTTAAACGTCCCCCCGGGCCTTTGCGCCTTTTATTGTCAGGTTCTGAAAAAAAAGAAATCTCGTCACGCCGATTTCAATGACCGCATCCTTCTTTTCCACCATAACATCATGTGCTTTCCAGATGGTGACATCCTCGGTGGTAATTTTTTCAAACCAATTCCGACTCGAATCATCCGGTTGACCCATGCGTACCGCAGGGGTTTTGACCTTGACTCATCAGCCGTTAACCGCCGGACGCGGGGCGAGGTAAATGGTGGCATTGCCGCCTTTTCCGGCAATCAACCGCGCAGCTTTGCCGGTAACCCGTAGTGTCGCTTTTGTATCGTTTTTCATGAGCCGGATAGTACACCGCATGATTTGTTTTCACCAGCTTTAAACGCCCGTGCAATTGGTGAAAAATAAATTTTGTTGAGTAAAGGTTTTGGCGGTCGCGATCGATGTGTTACAATCACTGCAACCTAAGGACGACGGTCCGGACAAAATCAGAGGAGGAGTTCGATCCATGCAGGATAAACTTGTAATCGCCATGGCAGGACTGCCCGCCCGGGGAAAATCGACCATGGCTCTGAAAATTGCCCGCACGCTGGAACTTGACGACGTCAATGTGCGTATTTTCAATAATGGCGAACTGCGCCGGAAGCTGTCCAGGGAGGATACCTCGTCACCGGAGTTCTTTTCCCCGAAAAATCCCAAGGGGATCCAGCTGCGGGAGAAATGTGCCCGCATGAATCTTGACCTTGCCCGCAGCTATCTTGACAACCGCGGCAGGGTGGCGATTATCGATGCCAGCAATGTCACCAGAAGCCGGCGCAAGATGATTGAGGATACCTTTCCCGGCCTCCCCATTTTTTTTATCGAATGCGTTAATGTGGATGAAGAAGCCAATGAGGCGAGTCTGGAACACAAGGCGTCGTTAAAGGAATTCAAACACCTGACTCAGGCAGAGGCCTTTGACAGCTTTTATAAACGTGTCGCCCACTATGAGTCAATCTATGAACCACTGCACGCCGAGCGCAACATAATTCTGGTCGATTCCTTTGAGGGGTGGATTCTGCAGGAGAAGATATTCGATGTGGTGCCCTATTATGACCGCATTCGCGATATCATCACCACCCGGATTATCCGCAATCTTTTTCTTGTCCGCCACGGAGAAACTTCTTTTAATCTCGAAGACCGCATCGGCGGCGATTCAGGACTCACCCAAAAGGGTCTTGACCAGGCCAGGGCACTGGCCGAACATTTTGCCGGCGTCTCCATTCCTATCATCTTCACCAGCAATCATAAACGTACTTTACAGACCGCCGCGCCCATCGCCGCAAAACAGAAAAATTGCTCGGTTATCGCCCTGACCGAATTCAACGAGATCCACGCCGGTATCTGCGAAGGAATGACCTACCAGGAAATCCGTCAACAGATGCCCTTTGTGGCCAACGCCCGCAACCGGAACAAATACAATTATGTCTACCCGGAAGGGGAAGGGTATCTGACCATGGAAAAAAGGGTGCATCGTGGTTTGAAAAAGGTCTTTTATCTCAACAGCTACAATGACAATATCATGATTGTCGGACACCGGGCGGTAAACCGGATGATTCTCTCGGATTTCGTCTTCCGGCCGAAAGAAGAAGTACCCTACATCTATATGCCGCAGAACCGTTACTACCACCTGCAGATCGATCCTTACAAGAAACAGTTTGAATTGAAACCCTATGCCGCTTCATCCGACAAACATTTTGAATCAGGGAAAATTGACTGAATAACGGATAATTGATCCATGCCGTCAAACGGCGATTGACCCGGCTTGGCGGCACCATTTTGGGGGTAAATAAATTTGACAGAAGGAAAGAAGGGCATGTAATTTGGAAAGGACGGTTTTTGAATTTACGCGAAGGAAAAGAATCTCGTTTGTTTCATTTCTTTAATCAAAAAAGATGTCTGCTGATAAAAAAACAGATCTGAAGGGGAAAAGTGCGTTTGAGCTCTTCCCCGATATCATGAAGGGTATCCCCAAAACCGGGAAAGGGGAGGTGTCTCCGGCCGCGAATTCCGGGGTCGTTCGGGGGCGAGCCCCTGCCGTCAGCCGGGTCCCGCCTCCTCAGCCGCCTGATATCGGCATTTTGCTTTCCGGGGAAAAGGAAAGGGTGGCCCGCAATGCGGACGTGGCCGTCGCCTTGCTGCTCATGCCGGAGGGGAAAGAGAGGTCTCTGGTTGTCAATGTTCTGGAGGGGCTGGGGTATGTTGCCGACTGTGTCGGCTCCCAGGTGGAAGCGGTTGACAAAATGGGTTTTATGAATGCGGGTGTCGTCATCCTGCAGGACGGCTTTGACGGAAAGGAGCTTGATCAATCCCTTTTTCATCAGTATATGAAATCCCTGCCCATGAGCAGGAGGCGTTACATCTATTATGTACTGATCGGGCCTCGTTTCCATACCCTGTATGATCTTCAGGCCCTTGCCGAAAGCGTAAATCTGGTAGTCAATGTGCACCATGCGGACAAGTTTGGCTTGATCTTGCGAAAAGGCCTGATGCAGTATGAGGAGCTTTTCGGTCCTTATGTCGAGTTGCTGCAGGCCCAGGGGCGTAAATAAGCGACGAGTTCAGTCCGTTCTTGCATGGGCGGGGAAATCAGAGGGTGAGAAGGTCGCTGATCGATTTTTCAAAGAGATTCATGCTGTTGATGTTCCATTTTTCCGGATCTTCATAGCTGACGACCTGATCGTCGGTTAAAGAAAGATCCAGATCCTGGACAGGGAATGTCCCTTTTGATTTTTCGTCATGAAAGATGCGGACGACCGGCTGCATCAGGTTTTCGGTTGAGCCCACCACCACTCCGATGCGACCGCTGTCGAGCCTCACGCAGGAACCGATGGGGTACACCCCGATGGAGCGGATGAATTTGTGGGTCAAATCCTTGTTGAAGTGATGCTCGCTCCACTCATAGAGTTTTCGTAATCCTTCCACTCTGCCCATGCCGTTTCGGTAGCATCTGTCGGAGGTGATGGCGTCAAAAACGTCGGCAATGGCGCAAAGCTGAGAGCCGGTTTTGATTTCATCGCCTTTGAGGCCATGGGGATACCCGCTGCCGTCATAACGCTCATGGTGATGCAGTCCCATGTCATAGGCTTCTTCGGGGAGGTCTGTGGCGCTTTGCAGCACCTCGGCCGAATAAAGGGCGTGGCGTTTCATTTCGGCAAACTCAGCTTCCTCAAGTTTTCCGGGCTTGTTCAAGATGCTGAGCGGAATTTTTGTTTTGCCGATATCGTGAAACAGCGCGCCGATGGCCAGGCTTAATGTCCGTTTGTGCGGCACCTTGTAAAAGTTGCAGAAATTGAGAACATAGGCGCCGACGCTGATGGAATGCATCAGGGTGTATTCATCTTTTTTTCTGATTCTGGCCAGCAGCACCAAGGCATCACGGTTACGGGTGACCGATTTTTCCATTTTTGCGATGAGATCATAGGCCTCAGCGGTTTCCAGCGGCTTGCCTTCGCTTACGTTTTTAATTGCATTTTGGATGACGTTGACCGCCTGGTTTTTGATATTTTGGGCAACGAGCAGTTCTTCCTTGAGCGGCACGTTTCTGATGGAAACCGGTTCTTCGCTGGCCAGCCGCCGCAGCCCTTTGTCGGTTCCCTGTTTTGCCTCGATTTCAGGTTCGGCATCGTTGATGTCATCGCCCTTGTCGGTATCGATATAGACTTCCTTGATCCCGAACGAACGTAAATGGTCGATAATTTTTATATCTTTGATCAGGGCTTGATTTGCCAGGAGATAACTGGAATTGAAACCGCAGTTAAAGTCATGAACAAAAATGCCTGGTTTCAGATATTCTATTCTTACTTTTTTGATCATACAATCAGGTCGTATTTGAAAGTTTTTTGAGGTATTTAATAATTAAGATAGGACGCAGGACGATTCTGTTCCCAACTTTTTTTATTCTCATAATGTATGGGGATCGGGAGAAAAAGGAAAGCAATATTTGGCCACGCGATGCGGCAGAGCCGGGCGGCGGACCGGGTCTTTTTTCGTGGATTTTTTTGACAAGTTTGCGTGTCACTGGGAAGTCGGCAATAATTTAAAAAATTGCAAAGAGGTGTTTTTGGGGGAGGGGCGTTGCGTGCTGAATTTTGTTAACTTATTGGAAATATATGATAAATCCATGTCTTGACTGTGGGGCCTGTTGTGCTTTTTTTCGTATTTCTTTTTACTGGGGTGAGTCTGATAGTGGAAATACCGAGGGCGTTCCCACTGAGCTGACGGAAAAATTGAATGATTTCCGCATGGTGATGAAGGGGAGCAATGGGGCTTTTCCTCGTTGTGTTGCCTTGATGGGGATTGTCGGCAAAAAGGTAAGTTGCTTCATTTATGCAAAAAGGTCTTCCGTCTGTCGCGATTTTCAACCATCCTGGCTGGGTGGTGTGCATAATGAGGGTTGTGACAGGGCCAGGAGGCATTGGGGCATGCTGCCGTTGACCCCGGAAATATGGACCACGCCGGGTGACAATTTCCCTCGAAAAGCAGCCTGATTGGTTGCTGATCCCGTCATATTGGGTGACCAGGGGTCAACCTGGAACTACTCGGTTCTCACCAGCGATTTGTGGCCCAATTGGTCGGCTGCGGGTTACGATTCTTTCGATTGGGAAAAATGGCTACCGCTTTTTTTATGTGGAGGCCTGAAAAATGGAACGAAGGCCACGGGGGAAACAAAAAAAGCCTTTAACTCATAAAAGAGCTAAAGGCTTGATATTTTTGGTGGGCCGTCCCGGGATCGAACCGGGGACCTGCTGATTAAGAGTCAGATTTTTGTGCTTTCACATAATTTCACATAACACCACTTGGCCCTTGACTGATAAGGGTTTTCCCTGTATCTTATCTTCATAATACTTCACATAAAAACACCCTGTTTCATGTTGAAAGTGGGGACAGGGTGGGGATAAGATTTGACCTGCTGATCCTTGATATGGCTATCTGATTTAAATCATGAGGTCCAAAAATGAGCGGGAAAAAGTGGTTTCAGAGTAAATTTACGGGTGTCAGATACCGTTTCCATGAAACCAGGAAGCACGGTGTTCAGTTCGATAAATACTTTACCATTCGCTTTCAGTCCAATGGGAAGCGCAGTGAAGAGGGCTTGGGATGGGCAAGCGAAGGATGGACAGAACGGAAGGCGGCTCTTGAATTGGCCTCTTTAAAAGAGGCTGCGGTGAAGGGGTCAGGACCCGTCCGGTTGGCGGAGAAAAGGGAAATTGCCAACAATAAGCGGGCGGCAGTTGAGGTAGTCAAAAAACAGCAGGAAAAAGAGTCTGTCACGATAAGCCATTACTTCAGCAACGTCTACTTTCCCGCCACTGCAGAAGACGGCAAGAGCCATACTGCATTAAGAACCGAGAATTCTCTTTTTGAACTATGGATAAACCCGGTTATCGGCAATTTGCCTTTCAAGGATGTTGCCCCGATCCATATTGAAAAAATTCGGTCAAACATGACAAAAACTGGCCGGGCTCCCCGGTCAGCAGAATACATGATGAGCCTTGTTAGGCAGATTTTCAACCATGCTATGAAGTCCGGCCAGTATGAAGGGAAAAATCCTGTGCATGCCGTTAAGAAAACGAAATTCGATAATGGCCGCTTACGTTTTCTTTCACGGCAAGAAGCGGGAATATTGTTTGATGCCCTGAAAAAAAAGAGCCAGACGGTTTATGAGATGTCGCTGATTAGTTTACATTGCGGTCTACGGTTTGGTGAAGTCACAGCATTGACATGGGCTGATGTTGATCAGACGCACGGCACGTTGACCCTTCGGGATACCAAAAATAAGCGAAGCAGAACGGTTTTTATGAGCGAGGCGGTCAAATCAGTGATGGCAGCGAAAGAACCCGGTGCGCCGTCTGATTATGTTTTGCCGGCAAAAGGTGGGAAACGGATCATGACAACCCCTTCTACATTTAAAAGGGTGGTCAAGGCCCTTGGGCTTAACGATGGAATCATGGATAGGCGGCAGCATGTTTGTTTTCACACGCTGCGGCATAGTCACGCCTCATGGCTTGTTCAGGCCGGAACAGACCTTTTCACGGTGCAGAAGCAGCTTGGCCATACCAGCAGCGCCATGACACAAAGATATAGTCATCTTAATGAGGATCATTTCAAGACGGTGACAAAGGTTTTTGATAAACCGGATCAGCTGGCAAAAGTATTGCCGATGGTAAAAACAGGTTCTTGAAATATTCTATTTATGGTATATTGTTATGACATGGCAGGTTGACTTAACCAAAAAAACGGCCAAACAAAAAGAGTCATTGCCGAAAACGATCAAAGAGCAGTTGGTATTCCTGATCCGCGACATTGAAGAATACGGGCCTGTGCGTGGTAACTGGCCGAACTACAGTAAACTGAAACCAGGCCAGCACCATTGCCACTTAAAAAAGGGGCGGCCCACTTATGTCGCCATCTGGGAAGAACGGGACAAAGAAATAAAACTGATTGAGGTTGTCTATGTTGGAACGCACGAAAAAGCGCCATACTAAAACGGTGGAGCTTCGCTTTCGCGGCCCGGCTTCAAAAAAGGACGAAGCGGCCCGACTGCTGAAAGAACTTGGATTCGAGAATGCAACAGACTCCATCCCCTGGCGTGAAGCATTCCCGGAATACTCAACTGAGGAAACCCCTGCTGTTTGTCTACGAGCCGCCCGCCGGCGGGAAGGCTTGACTCAGAAAGAACTTGCCGCACGATCCGGCATACCGCAAGCTCACATTTCCCTGATGGAACGCGGCTTAATGGCGATTGGCGTAGTGAGGGCAAAGAAGCTTGGTGAAGCGTTGAATGCCGGCTACAAGGTTTTTCTGTGAATTGATTTTTCAGGGATAGGGTAGCTCCCGAAAAGCCAGTTTCCGGCTGGCCTTCCCTGATTTTTTTCAAACCGGGCCGCTTACGGAGGCGGAAGGATGATTGAAAATACCAAAACCGGCTGGTTCCCTGGATATTATGTGAATGACCGCTTTCATCTCTCTGATGAAACCAAAGAGCACATAATTGGTTTATTGGGTGATGCTGCAGTCAATCCTGTTGAGCAGGTTTGCCAGGAATTTTTAGGATTGCGGGAACATTGCGACAATAAACCCCGCAACAAGGAGCGGAAAGCCAAGCTGGCCGAGTTGCACGATTGCGCGGAACAGATGCGGGTTATCAGCCCGTTGAAAAAGTTTAAATTTCGGCAAACAGCGGCCGCAACCGACAGCCGCATGAAAAGTCCGTCATTTTCAAAAAAGACCTCTGCCTGATCAATATTTCGGGCAGTAGCAGGGCAAAAACAGTGGCAAAAATGGCAAAAATACCCAAAATAAGACGCCGCAGGACATCGGCCATCCCTTTCGGGGTGCCCTGTCCAAAGATTACCCGCATGAGAAGTCCCAAATTGTAGGCAGCGGCATGAATCAGGTAGCGTTTACTGACATTTTCCAGACCGCGAAGCGTCATCCGGGCAAGATTGCCACCTCGCTTGAGCATGGCAAAACTTCGTTCCACAATCTCGGAACGCCGACGGGACAACTGTTTTCCGTGGTCTCCCCGAGTGCGGCGGCGATTGCCGTGAAATTCCCGGCAGGCCTCTTTGTCGCCATGCCAACTTCGTCTCTGTTCGCTCTGCCGCTCCGGAATGTAGGTGGTGATCCCTTTGTCGGCATTGAGTTTCCTGATCAACTCCGCCTTGTGGTATCCTTTGTCGGTAACCACGCACAGCAGTTCCGGCGCTTCGTCACCGAGAACGGCAAGGTTCTCCTCGACTTGTTCCAGCGTCTCCTCGATGCTTGCCGTATCGCCCTGATCAGCCGGATGCACCACGACGCCCAGCATGGCCCCGGTGGCAAGATCGACCGCATGTTCCGCCTTGTAGGCAAGATGGGTCGTGCCATTCTTCATCTTGGCGATACGGGCGTCGGGATCGGTTTCCGATTGCCACTCGCGATTGGAAAGTTTCTTGCCTGTGCGTTTCCTGTCGAAACGGGCAACGTCGGCGGCATCACCTGGCTCTTGACCTGCCTCGCGCATCAACGTTTTGACATAGTCGGTGTAGGAGGAACCGGTATCTTTTCGCGCCAGACGCCGCAGAGAGGCATTGGCTTCAATGGTTGTCGAGTCGACACCAGTCGCGTATGCATCGATCAGCCCGTGTTGATGGACAATGCAGAGGATACGCTGGAAAACCTTGGTGTACAGCTCCAGCGGCAATCGTTGCCGCCAGATGGTGAAACTTGAATGATCCGGCGTTTTTTCGTGAATCTGATAGCCGAGGAACTCCCGCAACGACATCCTGTCACTGCAATGCCAGGCAATGCTGCGTTCGGACTGAAACCCTTCCAGGTAGCCGACAAAGAGCATGCGGAAGTAGACACCTGGAGGAATCGAGGGACGACCTGCTTCCGAGAAAAAGGGGGCACATTCCTGTTCCAGCCAGACGTCAAATCCATCGTCATCAAAAAGACGGTTGAGGCGGGTGTAAAAGGGATGGCCACCGCGTGGGGCCAGGTCGCTATGGGCGATCCAGAGCGGGAGCTGTTTATGTTTTCTGCGTTTACCGATGGCCATGAAGAAAAACCCCTGTTGTGTGATAATGTGGTGGCAGCATTTTACCCGATCTGCCACTTCATTCAAGCTCTATCCATGGTGAAAACGGAGTTTTTCAACGGGCTGTTATCACGTCCAGAATGGCCGACTTGATGAATGACTGGCAGGTTTCCACCACAATAAACGCACAACTCCAAAATGCCTCTCATATACCCGCAAGAAAACGATTAGTAAGAGACTCATATCTTGACGATCTAGCCCAAGATATGAAATTTTTAGAACGTATTACGAAATATTCCACAGATTCAACCAAACCAGGCAGACCCAAAGGAAGCGGCGACAAAGCTGCTCTCCATCTGGTAAGAAAATTATGGCTTGTGTGCCGGGATTGCGGGAAAATTCCAACTCGAATTAATCGCAACGGGGTAGCTGATGGCCTTTTACACCAATTGGTGAAAGTACTAGTTGGACGAAGCCGCTACGCGGCAGACGAGTGTGAATCGGCATGCAATAATGACCCACTAAAGGGGGAAATCGGCATTCAAAATTGACCCACCTCAGCCCCTGCTCCATACTCTTTGGAAATCTATCAGAGAGAGGAGAAAAGAAAGGAGATGCTGAACGTGGAAACAATCCGTAAAATCCGACAGGCCTATTTTAGAGAGGGGAAAGGAATTCGAGCGATCACCCGCGAGATGAACCTTTCCCGCAACACCGTCAGAAACATCATCCGAAGTGGCATAACCGATCAGAAGTACGAGAGGGTCTCCCAACCCCATCCCAAGTTGGGTTCCTTTATTGAGAGGCTGCGTGAGCTCTTGCATGAGGATGCCGACAAGCCGGTCCGTCACCGTCGGACTGCCCAGTTGCTGTTTGAACAACTGCAGCGAGAAGGCTACGAGGGTGGCTACGATGCCGTCCGTCGTTACGTGGGGATATGGAAGAGGTCGAGTGGCACTGCTATTGTTCAATCCTACGTACCTCTTGAATTTGTTTCCGGCGACGCCTTCCAGTTCGACTGGAGCTATGAACAGGTTGAGCTGGCTGGGGTTCCGGTGGAAGCGAAGATCGCTCAGTTCCGCCTCTGCCATAGTCGCAAACCGTTCTGCATCGCCTATACTCGCGAGACCCTGGAGATGCTCCTTGATGCCCACATCCGGGCCTTTGATTTTTTTGGTGGTGTCTGTTGCCGGGGCATTTACGATAATCTAAAGACGGTGGTCAGCAAGGTGCTGATGGGCAAGGACAGGGTATTCAACCGCCGATTCCAGAACCTGGCTTCCCATTATCTGTTTGACCTTGTGGCTTGCACCCCTGCCGCCGGCTGGGAGAAAGGGCAGGTGGAGAATCAGGTCGGCGTGGTCAGAAAACGTTTCTTTGCCAAGCGCCGCCGCTTTGCCTCCCTTGAAGAACTGAACGAATGGTTGGCGGATGAATGCCGGAATCATGCAGCCACCACCAGGCATCCCGAGCGCAAGGAGCAAACCGTCGCCCAGGTCTTTGCCGAGGAGAAAGACAAACTTCTGGCACTGTCGGCATCACCGTTCGACGGTTACCAGGAAAGCGTTAGCCGTGTATCTCCGCAACTGTTGATCAATTTTGACCGCAACCGTTACAGCGTAGATGCCATGGCGGCCGGCAAGACAGTGTCGGTACGGGCATACGCTGACCGAATCGTCATGGTGATGAACGGTACTGAGGTTGGCAGCCATCGTCGCCATCTCGGTCGCGATAAGGTCATTTACGACCCCTGGCATTATCTGGCCGTTCTGGAGAGGAAACCGGGAGCATTGCGAGACGGAGCCCCTTTCAAGCAATGGGATCTGCCGGAAGCAATAGTCGAAGTCAGGCGAATCCTTGAAAATCGAGTAGGCGGCGATCGGCAGTTTGTCAATATCCTGTCTGTGGTAAGCCGTTATGGCCTCGAATCGGTGGCCGTTGCCTGTGCCCAGGTTGTAGAAGACAAAACCGTCAGCAGTGACATCGTCCTCAGTATATTATCCAGAGAACACGAGGAGCCACCGTCGGAACCGTTGCCGCTGTCAGCCCAACTGCCGCTGATCACGTTAATTCCGGTGGTGGATTGTTGCCGTTACGATCAGCTGCTTTCCGGAGGTGCTTATGGTACTACGTGACCGGATAATGGAGGCAATCGGAGCCATTGGGCTGTACGGGATGAAGGACACCTTTGACGAGATACTGGCCTCGGGCATCAAGAGCAGGGCGACACCCGACAAGATACTCTGTGATCTCCTGGAGGCGGAGTTGGCGGAGCGGCAGGTCAGAAGCATCCGTTATCGTATGGGTCTGGCGAAGTTCCCTGTAGACAAGGATCTGGACCGGTTCGACTTCACGGCAACCCCGGTCAGCGAGATGCAGGTACGCAGCCTTTATGGTGGCAGCTTTCTCTCTGATCACACCAACGTCATCATGGTTGGCGGCACCGGCACCGGCAAAACGCATCTGGCCATTGCCATTGCCAGGCAAAGCATCAGAAATGGCAGGAAAGCCAGATTCTACAATGTGCTTGACCTGGTGAATCAACTGGAGCAGGAGAAGCTCAATAACCGGGGAGGCCGGTTGGTGGAACTCTTGGGCAGACATGACCTGGTTGTGCTCGATGAACTGGGCTACCTGCCATTCTCCAAGAGTGGTGGACAGTTCTTGTTCCACCTGATCTCGAAGCTTTACGAGCGGACTTCACTGATCATTACCACCAACCTGACCTTCGGAGAATGGCCCCAAGTCTTCGGCGACGGCAAAATGACCACCGCTCTCTTGGATAGGGTCACGCATCACTGCGAAATAATCGAAACCGGCAACGAAAGTTGGAGAATCAAAACAAGAATCAATAACTGAAAACTACTGCCTGAGGTGGGTCAATTTTGAACGCCGATGGTGGGTCAATTTTCAATGCCGTATAGTGGACCCCAGTTTTGAGACAGCAATTTAAGCTATGCGCTACCATCAAGGAGCAGGAAGTGATGAGCGAAAAGAAAAAGAGAA